>NZ_JBFAJA010000032.1:0-63631 GCF_040654975.1 Dactylosporangium sp. NPDC050588
GGCGAGTAGCCGGCGGAGTCGAACGGGTTGGAGTCGTCGCCGGTCGACAGGTACAGGTTGCCGGCCGCGTCGAAGTCGATGTCGCCGCCGACGTGACAGCAGATGCCGCGGTTCGCGGGCACGTCCAGGATGTTGACCTGGCTGCTCATGTTGACGGTGAAGTTCGCGTTGAGGGTGAACCGGGAGAGGCGGTTGACCCCGGTCCAGGTGGCCCAGTCGGTGGCGGTACCGGTGGCCGGCGCGTCGCCCGCGGGGGTGCTCAGCGGGGGCGCGTAGTACAGGTAGATGTAGCGGTTCGTGGCGAAGTTGGGGTCGGCCGCGACGCCCTGAAGGCCTTCCTCGTCGTGCTGGTAGACCGGGATGTTGGCGATCACCGACGTGGTGCCGTTGGCGTCGGTGCGCCGCAGCGTGCCGTTCCGGGCGGTGTGCAGGACCGAGCGGTCGGGCAGCACCGAGATGGTCAGCGGCTCGCCGACCTCGGGCTCGCCCTTGGCGAGGGTGACCTGCTGGAAGTCGGCCGCGTTGATCGCCGCCGCCGCGGGCGCGGCCTGGACCGCCAGAGCGCTGGCGCTCGCCGCAACAAGGAGCAGGGCGGCACTCATCGGCCGCCATCGATGACTTGAGGGTTGTAGGTTCACTGTGTCCCTTCCTGACTGAACGTGCCAGGCAGGGCGCGCGCCGCCGCGCCGGATGCCGTATGCCTCCGCAACACAGGCATGCCCATCGATGCATCCGCTGCCGCCGGATAACATCGATGAAACACTCCAGTGTCGTGGGGGACACACTAGGAGCTTCGAACCAACCTGTCCACACTTTCCGTCGCGTTGGCATGAACTTTTGTCCCGCTAACCAAAAGTCACCGCCCGCTACGTCTGCGCGCATGCATTATGATGGGTGGCGTCACCGACAAGAAATTTGGTCGGTGGTGCTAAGGTTGCAGGTAAAGCAGCGCGCCGCCACCGGCCTGGCTCCGTGCCGACTCGGCGGGCCGCGGAGGGGGCGGCGCAGGTCAGCAGGGCTGGCGCCAGGCGTCGAGGTCTTGCTTCTTCTTCATCGACGAGAAGCGCAGGGCGGTGGTCTTCGGGCAGAACTTGGCGGTGTCGACGTCGTACTCGACGTGGAAGACGGGCTTGCCGGCGGCGATGAAGACCTTGAGGGTGTCGCACTCGTCGTAGTGGGCGCACTCCTCGTTGACCGCGAAGTCGAACGCCGGGGCGAGGGCGGCGGCCTGCTCGACGTCGTTCTTCAGGCCCACCGCGAGGCCGAGGCGGTGGGCGAGGTCGGCGATGCGGCGGTTGAAGGTGAGCTGGTCCTCGGCGGTGAGGGGGAAGCCGCTGTTGTTGGCGTAGCCGTCGACGTTGTCGGGCTCGACGGCGTCGAAGCCCTTCTCCTTGCACACCTTGAAGCGGGCCTCGAGCAGCGGTGCCAGGGTGTCCCAGCGGCGGATGTCGAGCCACTTCTCCCCCGGCCAGCCCTCCAGGCCCTTGCCGCGCACCGACTCGGGGAAGTTGCCGGCGTCGGCGCGGAAGTCCTCGTGGGCGCCGGCGTTCACATAGCAGATGACGCGACGGCCGGCGGCCTTGAGCTTCGCCACCTCGGCGGCCGAGGTGGTGACGGCGTCGACGTCGTACACGTCGACGGCCACCGACGTGTCGAGCGTGCCGGTCAGCTGCCATTGCCAGGTGAGGCCGACGGCCGGCTTCCACCAGCCGGCAGAAGAAGGCGACGACGTGGCCGGCGCTGAAGATGCCGGCGCGGAGCCGAGACCGCCGTAATCGGACGGGGGCACCGCGGCGGTCTTCGGGGTGCCCCGGCCCTCGTCGGGGTCGCCGCCGGTGCCGGTGCACGCGGCCGCGTACAGGACGGTCAGCATGACGAGGCCGAACAGGGCGAGGCGGAGCCGCCGGTCGGTCACCGCGCGGCCGCCGCGCGCTGCCGGACGACCGTCGGGATCCCCTCGTACGGCAGGGGGGCGACGAGGTCGGTGACGAGGCCGTGCGGGGCGCGGGACAGCAGCAGCGCGGTGGCGGCGCCGATCCGCTCCGTGGGGACGCCGTAGACGAGGTGCGCGGCGTTGGGCCAGTCGCGGCCGTCGGGCAGCCCGTACGCGGGTGGGGCGTCCACATAGGACTCCCAGGGGCCTTCGAAGGTGCAGACCACGTCGGCGAGGTCGGCGTAGCCGGGCAGGCAACGGGTGCCGGGGTTGAGGACCACCGATCCGCGCACCGCCCGCACCACCTGTGTCACGTAGGCGAGGCCGGCCGCGTCGGCCGGCACCTGGTCGAAGAAGATACCGCCGACCGGGTACCGGGCCCAGCCGACGATGTCGCACCACACCTCACCGTTGGCGCGGCGGCCGTAGTCGAGGTCGACGTAGCCGAGCATGCGCACGCCGGAGCGGTGCAGGCGGGCGGTCGCGACCGCGTACACCTCGTCGCGCTCGGCGCCGCCGGGGCCGTTGTGGACGTTGACGATCGCGGTGGGGCGTTCGGTGCTGCGGCACAGCGCCTCCCACGCGTCGGGGTCGGCCAGCGGGTGGACGTACATCGGCAGGAGCATCATCGGTAACTCTCCGGGTCACGCAGGACGAGCGCCGCGACGGCGAGGCCGGGCAGCCCCGCGCCGAGCAGGGTCGCGACGGCGAGGGTTTCGGTGAACGTGGGGGCCACGTGCACCAGGGCGGGCGCCCAGTGCCCGACGCCCGCGACGAGCAGCGTCGGCCACCAGACGACGAGGGCGGCGGTGCCCGCCCGGCCGTGGGCGGCGAGGACGAGGCACAGGGCGTACACGCCGGTGAGCAGGATCGCGGCGGCGAGCGGCTGCCCGCCTGGGCCGCTGATCCCGACCCACACGGCGCCGGCGATCGCGGCCCCGAGCGCGACGGGGACGCTCAGCACCCCGACGGTGCTTCTGCTGATGCGGGCGAGCCGCCGGTCGAACGCGGCGCGGTCGGCGAGGACGGCCCGCGCGTACGCGATGCGCCGCTGATGCCAGACCAGCGTCAGCTCGATGAGCGGGACGCCGACGAGCAGCGGGACCGCCTGGACCGGCACCCGGTGCGGGGCGATCCCGTCGAGGGCGACGGCCCGCAGCAGCGCCGCCTGGCCGGTGCCGACGAGGCCGTAGAGCAGCGCGTAGCCGATGTCGCCGCGCCACGACCGCCACCGCCGCCACGGCATCCGGCCGCTGACGTCCGCGCCGGCGACGGGGCGGAACGCGACGGCGAGCAGGGCCACGACCCCGCCCAGCAGCGCGGTCACCGCCCAGGTCCCGGCCCCGAGCGCGACGCAGGCGGTGGCGACCCAGCAGGGCGCGGCGGCGGCGAGGACGACCCGTTCGCGGCGGGTGACGAGCGCGACGGCGGCGACCGCGAACAGGGCGAGTTGCACTCCGGCGATCGTGTACGCGCGGACCCCGCTGCCGGCGAGCGCGACGGCCCAGACCGCGGCGAGGCCGAGGAACCCGGCGCCGAGCAGGCGGGCGGCGGCGGTGACACCCCGCTCCGACAGCGCCCGGTAGCCGAGGTACGACAGCGCCTGCCCGCCGCCCCAGCCGAGCAGCAGCGTGCCGGTCGTCGCGAGCGGTGGGGCGCCGTCGACCTCGGCCGCCGCGCCGAGGCCGATCGCGAGCGGGGTCAGGTAGATCGTCGCGCGGGTCAGCGTGTCGGTGATGACCGCGCGGGGCGTCGGCCCGTCCTCCAGGGGCGTGGCCTGCACGACCGTGGCGGCGGTTTCGACGGTACGGGCAACGACCCGCCCGGCCAGCGCGAACACCGACGGCAGGCCGTACTCCCGGTCGGCGACGCGGTCGTTGATGCCGTTGGCCTCGAGGATCGCGGCGACCTCGTCGATGTCGACGGCGGCGACGCAGTCCTCCAGCATCCGGTCGGCGAGCGCGGCGACCGGGTCGGTGGAGACCCGCCCGACGTACCGCAGCGACTCGCCGCGTTCCAGCGCCGGCGGCCGCGCCCGCCGCTGCATCGGCACGACGAGCAGCGAATCAGCACTCATGCGGGCACCTTCCCGAGGGCGACCCGAAGAAGCTCATGCCGCCACCTCCGCTGTGCTCCGGCCGGCTCACGCCGGCACCTTCCCGCGCCACCCGAAGCAGCTCATGCGGGCACCAGGACGGGGTCGGGGACGGGTGCCGAGGCGGTGCCGCGGTGGCCGGTCAGTCGCTGGTACCGGCCGCGGTACGCCGACAGGCAGCGGTCCAGCGTGTACTCCTTCAGCGCCCGTTCCTGACCGGCGCGGCCGGTCGCCGCCCGCAGCTTGGGCGAGGTGAGCAGCGCGACGCACGCCTCGCCGAACGCCTGCGGGTCGCGGGGCGGCACGACGAGCCCCGCGTCGCCGACGGCCTCGGCGACGCCGCCGACGTCGGTGCTGACCGTCGGCCGGCCGCACATCATCGCCTCCAGCACCGTGTACGGCATGCCTTCGGAGATGCTGGACAGCGCCGCGACCTGCCCCTCGGCGAACGCGTCCCGGCTGGACGCGCACGGCCCGGCCCAGGTGACCGCGTCGGTGAGGCCGAGCTCGGCGGCGGTGTCCCGGCAGGCCGCCGCGTAGGCCTCGTTGCCGGCCGGGACGGGGCCGGCGAGGTGGAGCCGGGCGTCGGGCACCTTCGCCCGGACCACCGCGAGGGCGCGGATGAGGGTTTCGAGGTCCTTGAGCGGGTCGATCCGCCCGACCCAGGAGATGACCGGCCCGGCCGGCTCCTCGGGCAGCGGCGGGAAGCGGGCCGGGTCGACGCCGTTGCCGATGACGGCGAGCTTCGCCGGGTCGGCGCCGTGCCGGACCGCCCACCGCGAGTTGAACCCGCTGACGGGGGTGATGAGGTCCGACTCCCAGTACGCCAGCCGGGCGAGCGCGCGGTGGAAGCGCAGCAGCGCCGTCTTCACGCCGGGTGACTGGTCGCCGGCGCTGAGGTAGCGCTCCCGGAGGTACACGCCGTGCTCCGTCATCATGAACGGCACCCCGAGGCGCCATTTCGCGGCGAGGGCGACCATGGCCGACAGGCCGTTGGCGTTGGCGTGGACGAGGTCCGCGTCCGGCGGGATCTCGGCGGCGAGCGGGCGGAGCGCGTGCTCCACCAGTACACCGGCGACATCCGCGTCGCGAAGGGTCAGCCGCGGCAGGTGGATGCCGTCGGACCTGGCCCGCGCCCACGCGTCCAGCAGGACGTCCGCGAGCCTGGCGCCGGCCAGTGGATGCCGTCCGCCGCGGGCGGGCAGGAACCGCCCCGGGCGGGGCCGCGCGAGCTCGGCGAGCTCACGCAGCCCCTCGGAGAACACGACCAGGTCGGCCGCGGTTTCGCCGAGCATGCCCCGGCACAGCCTGGCGGCGGCCCGTTCGGGTCTGCCGCGGGCGGGCCGGGCGGCGCCCCAGACCGGGACCGCGGTCAGCGACCGGACGTTGCCGGGCAGCTGGACCGCGGGCCGGTCCGGTTCGGTGCCGACGATGGCGACGAGGTCCCAGTCCACCTCGGACAGTCCGCGGACCAGCTGGTCGCACCAGGTGCTGACGCCGCCGGTGACGTACGGGTAGGTGCCTTCGTTGACGAGCACGACACGCACGGCGCGGACCTCAGGCCGGCAGCCGCAGCTGCTGCGACGCGCCGCGGCCGAGGCTCCGCCAGGTGGAGCGTTCGCCGCCGTACGGGTCGCCGAAGTTGCCGCCGACGACCTCGATGCCGAGCACCGACATGCTGATGACCTTGGTGCCGTTCGGCATGGTCATGGGCACGTCGAGGGCGCCGCCGGCCCGGTTGACGACGGTGACCCGGCCGTCGAGCGTGTACGCCTCCACGGCCCGGCTCCTCAGCGCCGCCGTCCACGCCGCCTGCCGCTTGTTCTGCAGCGCGGTCTCGGCGAACTTCGGGTTCACGACCGGGGTGGCGCTCGTGTAGGTCGCGGTGTAGCGGGCGAGGACCGCGTCGAGGACCGGGTAGAGGATGCGGTCCTCGGCGAGGTTCGACTGGTGCGCGTAGTGCGGTGCCGGGCTGGTGGAGACCACGTGGTCGTAGGCGATGCGGGCCTCGACCGGCACGATGTAGGTGTCGAAGCCGTTGGCGCCGAGCGGGGTGATGCAGGTGGAGGCGGGGTTGTTCTCGCAGATGCCGCTGCCGCCGTGGGCCCGGCTGGTGTAGATCCAGTTGTACTCGTCGACCTCTTCGGCCTTCGTCGCCACGTTGTAGTAGATGTTCATCGGGTAGCGGGGCACGGTGACGGCGTTGCCGACGGCGCGGGTGGTCTGCTCCCGGGAGGCGTCGGAGGCGATGTACTTGACGCCGGTGCCGTTCAGCGCGGGCGCGAGGTTCGGGTTGTCGGCCGGCATCTGCGGCAGCGTCTTCAGGCCGGAGTGCTCGCCGGTGACGAGCTCGGCGGCGTCGACGGTGATGCCTTTGCTCTTCGCCCAGTCGATGTTGCGCTTGATCTGGGCGGTGATGTCGGCCTGCGACGTCCACCGGGTGGCGCCGTAGCCGTCGGTCGCGCATTTCCACGGCAACACGGTGAAGTCCTGGACGCAGCCGAGGTACGGGTGCTCGTAGGTGTGGTTGATCCAGCGGAACTGGTTCTTGTTGGTCACCATGGCGGTGGTCAGCGGGTCGCCGGCGCCGGCCTCGACGCTGCCGCCGCCGTTGAACGCGATGTCGAGCTTGAGGTCGTTGGCCTGCTGCCAGGCGATGAGTGCCTGCACGTCGGCGGGTGTCATCCGGATCGTCGTGTTTTCGATCCCGGGGCCGCAGTCGTCGCCGACGGTGCAGTTGTGCGTGGTGTCCCACCGGTCGTCGGGCAGGAGCACGTCGTCGACGTGGACGCTGAGGAAGTTGCGGGTGTTGCCGAGGTGGACGCCCTTGGTGAGCCAGGTGATCAGGCCGTGGCCGAGCTCCATCGCGTGTGTCTGGTAGCGGTTGGCGGCGAGCGTGACGACGAGCTCCTCGCGGCCGTCGTGGGTGTAGACGCCCATCAGCGAGCCGGTCGGGGCGTTGGGCACCGAGCCGGTGACGAGCGGCGTGAAGGTCGCGCCTTCCCGCCGGGTGCCGAGGTACCCGTAGGACTCGATGACGGCCGGGTCGCGGTCGTCGATGCGGACGGTGCCCTTGAGGTAGCCGAAGCCGGCGGCCTTGCCGGCGTCGGTGACGGTCATCGTCGCGCCGTCGAGCACGCCGCTCCAGGCGAGGTCCTGCCCGACGTTCGGGTTCGCCCACGTGTACGCGTCGATCTGGCGGATCTTGAACTCGCGTTCGAAGTCGGCGAGGGCGGTCGCCTCGGTGCCGGTGACCGCGCTCTCGTTCGGCACGATCACGCCCTGGAACTTGGCCCGCCGCACGCCGCTGACGGAGTCGGCGAGGAACGCGGGCGTGATCCGGGCCCGGCCGGCGTCGGCGAGCTGCAGCGCGTCGTGGGGGACGCCTTCGCGGTCGAGCTGGGCGCGGAGCATGTCGACGCCGGTGCTGCCGTCGTCGAGCACGAGGACCCGCAGGTCGATGCGCTGGCGGGGTTCGGCGGCGAGCGCCGGCGGGGCGAAGACGAGGCCGGTGAGGCCGACGAGCGCGCAGGCACCGGTGATGGCTCGCCGGCGGATCCGGAACTTCAACGTGCTGCTCCTTCGGGCGGGGGGTTTCGCTGTTCGCTGTCGCTTGTCCGTGCTTTCGTTCGGCAGGTGTACGAGCAGGTGCCGCGGCGGGGCGGGTCAGGCACCCTGGCCTGGGGCTCCGCGATCGGGGGCGGCGGGCGGGCCCCCTCTTCGAGGGGGTGGCGGGCCGGTCAGGCCCTTCGAGGGGGCGGCGGGCGGGTCAGGCGGCCTGGGGTTCCGCGACGGCGGTGGCGGCGGCGCTGCGGACGATCTCGTCGAGGTCGTGGCGGGCGCGCCAGCCGAGCAGCTCGTGGACCCGGGCCGGGGAGGCGACGACCGCCGCGGGGTCGCCGGTCCGGCGGGGCGCCACGACGTACGGCAGCGGCAACCGCAACGCGCCGGACACCGCGGCGATCATCTGCAGCACCGAGGCGCCCTCGCCGCGACCGATGTTGAGGACCTCGTCGTGGAGCTCGCCGTCCCTGAGCGCCAGCGCCGCGTGGGCGTGGGCCTCGGCGATGTCGGCGACGTGGACGTAGTCGCGCACGGCGGTGCCGTCGGGCGTCGGGTAGTCGTCGCCGTAGACGACCGCCGGGAGGCCCTCGGCGGCCGCCCGCAGCAGTCGCGGCACGAGGTTGGTGCCGCCGTGGTCGCGCAGGTGCGGGGCGCCGGCGCCGGCGACGTTGAAGTAGCGCAGCGCCGCCCAGCCGAACCCGGCGCTGGCGGCCGCGTCGCACAGCATCCATTCACCGATCAGCTTGGTGCGCCCGTACGCGTTCTCGGGTGCCGTGCGGGCCAGTTCGCTGACCGGCGAGCAGGTCGGCGTGCCGTAGACGGCGGCGCTGGAGGAGAACAGGACCGACCGGGTGCCGGTCGCGGCGACGGCGGCGAGGACGGACCGCAGCCCGTCGAGGTTGTCCTGGTAGTAGCGCAGCGGGTGGGCGGTCGACTCGGCGACGTCCTTGCGGGCGGCCAGGTGGATGACGCCGTCGGGCTGGAAGCGGCGGAACAGGTCGCGCATCGTGGTGCTGTCGCGCACGTCGGCGCGCACCAGCGGCACCCCGAGCGGCAGGCGGGCGGCGCGCCCGGTCGACAGGTCGTCGACGACGACCGATTCGACCCCGGACGCCCCGAGGGCGGTGACGACGTGCGCGCCGATGTACCCGGCGCCTCCAGTGACAAGCCATCTCACGATGGGGGCAACGAGGGTCTATCACTACGAATCGGGCAACTGTCGGGTTCCTGACACTTGGAACACCCAAAAGTCCGACCGAAGTCCCCCCAGTTTGCCCGCATCTTCGACCCCGGTCTTCCGTTTTGTCCGTTTTACCCCTGTTCGAGTGAGAGGCGCGTCGCAAGGCTCATGCCGGCCGTCGCGCTGCCGACGTCTCTGGTCGGAACGACGACCACGACCGGACGGGGGAGGCACGTGACTGAGGCTCGGCTGCCGATCCCGCTGTGGCCCTTCGGACCGCACCACGACCTGGCACTGCAGGTGCACGAGCTGACCGTGCACGGCCGCAACTCCGAGGCGCTCGAGCTCGCCGACCGGCTCGAACACGTCGTCGCCATCCTCGGCGACGACCGCAGCGCCGGCATGATCCGCCAGGGCCGCCTGTACGCGCTGATCAGCCTCGGCCGGCTGCACGAGGCCCTGGAGGAGGCCGACCGCCTCCTGCAGATGCACCGCGCCGCCGGCACCCGCACCGGCGAGGCGAAGATCCTCGCCGACACCGCCGAGATCCTGATCAAGCTCGGCCTGCTCGACGAGGGCCTGCACCACCTCGCGAGCGCCCTGCGGCTGATGGAGACCATTCCGCGCGGCAACGTGCGGTACATCTCCGCGATGTCGTCGGTCAGCGAGGCCGCGCGCGCCGCCGAGCTGTACGAGCTGGCCGACGAGGTGTCCGCGTTCGCCGTCGAGTCCTTCAGCCCCGGCACCGACCAGCGCGCCGCCGCCGAGCTGCAGCGCGCCGAGCTGCTTCTCGAGTGGGGCCTGCGACTGGAGCACGTCGGCCTGGTGGAGGAGGCGAACGTGCGCTTCGCCCGCAGCGTCAGCCTCGTCCGGTACTGGGTGCAGAACCACTTCCACGACGCGCCGCTCGCCACCGTCCTCTACACGCTCGGCCTGGTGAAGATCGGCGCCGTCGACCAGGCCCTCGTCCTCGCCGACTCGCTGGTCGTGCCGCTGCGCACCAACGGCCACGAGCACGAGGCGCGCCTGGCCCACCTCGCGTACGGCATCGCCCTGCGCTGCACTGGCCGCCTCCGCGAGGCCCGCCGCGAGTTCCTCGCCGCCGACGAGCTGGCCCCGCTGAGCCCGCAGCGGCTGATCTTCCAGTACGAGCTGGCCCTCCTCGCCGCCGCCGAGCTCCCCGGCGACTCCACCGGCGCTCTGCTCAACGCGGTCCGCGCCCACGCCCGCCACCTGTGGCGGCTCCGCCTGGAGCGCCGCTCGATGCTCCAGCAGGCCCGCCGCCGCGTCGACCTGGAGGCCGCCCGCGCCCGCGCCGACCGCGTGGCCGCGTCGGACGCCCTGACCGGCCTCGGCAACCGCCGCCAGTTCGACCGTCAGCTGGCCGGCGTCGCAGGCACCCTGGTCCTACTTTTAGTGGACATTGACCACTTTAAGGGCATAAACGACCGCTTCTCCCACATCGTCGGCGACCGCGTCCTGCGCGAGATCGCCGCCATCCTGCGCTCCCACTGCCGCCCCGAGGACACCGCCGTCCGCCTCGGCGGCGACGAGTTCGCCCTCTTCCTGCGCACCGACCTGCCGACCGCCGCCCGCATCGGCGAACGCATCCTCAACGTCGTCACCGCCCGCGACTGGAACCAGCTGGCGTTCGGCCTGCACGTCACGCTGAGCATCGGCGTGGCTGCCCTCGACGACGGCATGGACGGCCGCGAACTCTACGACCTCGCCGACCGCAACCTCTACACCGCCAAACGCACCGGCCGCGACCGCCTCGCCGCCTGACCCGCACTCCCCCGCCCACCGCTGCTCAGGCGCGACCCGCCCCGGGCCACCCGGGGGCAACGTGACCACCTCGCCGCCTGACCTGCGCTTCCACGCCCACCGCTGCCCGGCGCGACCAGCCTGCCGCGCCGCCGGACTCGCGCATTCACGCCGATCCGGACCGCCAACCCGCCAAACCACCGCCCGACCCACGCCTCCCGACCAGCCCAAACACCGCCGCCAGCGCGACTGACCCCAGCCTGCCGTCCGACTTCCGCAATCACGCCGCTCCCGACCGCCCTGCCGGCACATCGCCGCACGACCCGCGCTCCATGACTTTTCACGGCCTGCCCATCCCCGGCGGTGCCAGCGCGGCCCCGACCGCAGCGGCGCCTGAACCGCGTTTCATGCTCCTTCTCGGCCGACCCACCCGCGGACGATGCCGGCCGGGCCGAGCCGGCTGAACACGGCGGCGGCCACCAATCGCCGGTCTCCAGGCGCTGCGCTGGTGCGGCCGGGCGAACTCCCGCTGCCCTGCGAGCCGGACCGCCACCAGCACGGCCAGCCTGCCGCCATCAGGCCCCGGTGGCCGAGGTTGTAGCGATGCCCGTCCGCCTCGGCGGCGGCAGTGGAACTCCATGGATGCCGGGCGAGCAGGTCGTCGCCGGCCGCACCGATTGGCGTCGCGACTGGAAACTACCTCCCACGCGCTGCACCACCCCGATCACCAAGGCCCGACCGGCCGGCGCAGCCACCCCAGCCCAGCCCAGCCACCCCAGCCACCCCAGCCCAGCCAGCTCAGCCATCCAGCTCAGCCATCCAGCCCGCTCGGGTTGGGCCGACCGGACCGCTGGCAAGCCTGTCTCGCCCGGTCCGGGGACACGCGCGGGCGCGGGGGCGGGAGCTGCTCAGGAGGGTCCGGGCCGCTCAGCGAGGCAGGCGGTCCGGTGGGTGTCGGAGCAGGTGCGAGGTCTGACGGCCGGTGGGCGTTCCGCTCTATCCCAGCCTAGACCCGGCTTCCAAACCGGCGAACCGCATCGTCACCCGGTGTGACCGGGGTGAGTTGACAAAAGGCGGGTCAGGCGCGGAGCAGGCGGGCGGCGTCCACGGCCCAGTAGGTGAGGATGAGCTGGGCGCCGGCGCGGCGGATGGAGGTGAGGGTCTCCAGGATGACGCGGTCGCGGTCCAGCCAGCCGTTGGCGACGGCGGCCTCGACCATCGCGTACTCGCCCGAGACCTGGTAGGCGGCGACGGGCACGTCGACCGCGGCGGCGACCTTCGTGAGGACGTCCAGGTACGGCAGGGCCGGCTTGACCATGACCATGTCGGCGCCCTCGGCGATGTCGAGGGCGACCTCGCGGAGGGCCTCGCGCAGGTTGCCGGGGTCCTGCTGGTACGACTTGCGGTCGCCGACGAGGGCGGACTCGACGGCCTCGCGGAAGGGGCCGTAGAAGGCGCTGGCGTACTTCGCCGCGTAGGCCAGCTGGGCGACCTCGGTGAAGCCGGCCTCGTCCAGGGCGCGGCGGACGACGCCGACCTGGCCGTCCATCATGCCCGAGGGGCCGAGGACGTGAGCGCCGGCAGAGGCCTGGGCGACCGCCATCGTGGCGTACGCCTCGAGGGTGGCGTCGTTGTCGACCGTGCCGTCGGCGGCGAGCAGGCCGCAGTGGCCGTGTGACGTGAACTCGTCCAGGCAGAGGTCGCTCATGATGACGGTGGCGTCGCCGACCTCGGCGGCGAGGTCGCGGATGGCGACGTTGAGGATGCCGTTGGGGTCGGTACCGGCGGAGCCCTGCGGGTCCCGGGAGGTGGGCACGCCGAAGAGCATGATGCCGCCGACCCCTGCCTGGACCGCCTCGACGGCGGCCTTCCGCAGGGATTCGCGGGAGTGCTGGACGACGCCGGGCAGCGACGAGATCGGCCGCGGCTCGGTGAGGCCCTCTTTGACGAACATGGGCAGGATGAGGTTCGACGGCTCGACGTGCGTTTCGACGACGAGCCGTCGCATCGCTGGGGTACGACGCAGCCTGCGTGGGCGGACGGTCGGGTAACCAGCCATGGCGAACCCCCTACGAAAACCTGCGGAAAAACGGGAACGACCTAACGGAACCGGAGCGCGGTCGGGCCCTGGACCTTGGAGCCGCGGCGCTGCTTGGCAGGCATCGCGGCGAGCTTCTCGCGCAGTTCCACGGCGTAGCCGGCGAGGGCTTCGACGAGGTCGGGCACGGAGGCGTGCGGCGGCTGGACGTCCACGCGGAGACCGAACTCGACGGCGGTGTCAGCGGTCTTGGGACCGATGACGGCGACGACGGTGCGGGCGTGCGGCTTGCCGGCGATGCCGACGAGGTTGCGGACGGTGGAGGACGAGGTGAAGAGCACCGCGTCGAAGCCGCCGGACTTGATGGCGTCGCGGATGTCCGCCGGCGGCGGGGCCGCGCGGACGGTCCGGTACGCGGTGACGTCGTCGACCTCCCAGCCGAGCTCGGTGAGCCCGGCGGCGAGGGTCTCGGTGGCGATGTCGGCGCGGGGCAGGAGCACCCGGCCGACCGGGTCGAGGATCTCGTCGTGCGGGGAGAACTCGGCGAGGAGCCCTTCGGAGGACTGGTCGCCGGCGGGGATGAGCTCGGGGACGATGCCGAAGCCGCGGACGGCCTCGGCGGTCGCCTCGCCGATGCAGGCGACCTTCACGCCGCCGAAGTGGCGGGCGTCGAGGCCGTGCTCGGCGAACTTCTCCCAGACGGCGCGGACGGCGTTGACCGACGTGAAGACGGTCCAGGCGTAGCGGCCGTCCACGAGGCCCTTGATCGCGCGTTCCATCTGGGCGGGTGTACGGGGCGGCTCGACCGCAATGGTCGGCACCTCGCACGGAATGGCCCCGTAGGCGCGCAGGCGCTCGCTCATCGCGCCGGCCTGCTCCTTGGTGCGGGGGACGAGGACCTTCCACCCGTACAGGGGGCGGTTCTCCCACCAGCCGAGCTTCTCACGCTGGGCGACGCCGGCGCCGAGGCACAGGACGACCCGGCCGGCGAAGCCGAGCGCGGCGGCGACCATGCTGTCGACGGTCGTGGCGGAGCTGTACTGGGTCTCGCCGGTGCCGTCGCCGGTGACGGAGACGGGCGTGGCGGGGTCGACGCCGGCGGCGAGGAGGCCGTCGCGGACCGCGGCGAGGTCACCGGCGTCGACGGCGACGGCCGAGGAGCCCCGGCTGACGGCGGCGGCGATGGACTCGAAGTCGACGTGCTGGACGTCGTCGACGTCGGCGGTGACGCGGACCCCAGGGAGGGGGACGCCGGCGTACGTGGCGACGCCCGCCGCCTGTCCGATGCCGGGGACGACCTCGAACGGGACGGCGGTGCGGGCGACGGCCTGCACCTCCTTGAGCACCGTGTCGTGGGCGAGCGGGTCGCCGCCGACGAGGTGGATGGCGCGCAGCCCGGACCGGGCCGCGGACAGCAGCACCTTGGCGACGTCGCCGGGCGCTCCCTCGGCCGGGGAGAACTGCGTCTCGGGGTCGGCTTCGGCGCGGATCACGCTGAGCAGCGACTCGGGGACGTTGCGGTCGTGGACGATGTGGTCGGCGGACACCAGCGCCTCATGGGCGCGACGCGTCAGCAGGCCTGGATCGCCGGGGCCGGCCCCGACGAAGGCGATCCGGCCGGTGCTGCCCTTACGGGTGCGGGTCATGCTGCACTCCCAGTGCGTTGTCGGCGCCTTCTTCGCGTAGGTCGCGGGCCAAGGCTCGGCCCACCTCCGCGGCGTCGGCGAGCGTTCCGGTGCGCGACAGCCGGAGGGCGAACCCGCCGTCCGGGCTGAAGACGGCACCGCGCAGATAGATCTCCGGGCCGTCGTCGCCTTCTGCGACCTCGGCCAGTGCCGCGATCGGGGCGGAGCATCCCGCCTCGAGCTCGGCCAAGAGCGCCCGCTCGGCGGTGACCGCCGCGCGGGTGTATTCGTCGTCGAGCGCGGCGAGGAGGTCGCGCAGCTCGGCATCGTCTTCTCGGCATTCGACCGCGAGTGCGCCCTGCGCGGGGGCGGGCAGCATCAGCAGCGGGTCGAGGACCTCGGTGGCTTCGCCGCCGCGGCCGAGGCGGGCCATGCCGGCGTGAGCGAGGACGATCGCGTCGTACTCGCCTTCGGCGAGCTTGCGGAGGCGGGTGTCGACGTTGCCGCGCAGCGGGAGCGGCTCGAAGTGGCGGCCGAGCGCGTTGAGCTGTGCGATGCGGCGGAGTGCGCCGGTGCCGATGCGCGCGCCGACGGGCAGCTCGTTGAGGGTGAGGCCGTCGCGGGCGACGAGGGCGTCGCGGGGGTCGTGGCGCGGCGGGATCGCGGCGACGACGAGCCCGTCGGCGGGGGCGGTCGGCAGGTCCTTGTAGGAGTGGACCGCGAAGTCGATCTCCTTGGCGAGCAGGGCGTCGCGGAGTGCGGACACGAAGACGCCGACGCCGAGGGTCTGGATGGGCGCGCTGGAGCGGTCGCCGGGGGTGACGATCTCGACGAGCTCCACGTCGCGGCCGGTGCGGTCGCGCACGGCCTGGGCGACGGTGCCGGACTGCGCCATGGCGAGGGCGCTGCCCCGGGTGCCGAGTCGCAACGGGTTGGTGGACATCAGGGGTGCACCTCGCCTGCGGCGGCCGGGTCGATGTCGGCGGTGGGGATCTGCAGATCGAATAGTTCCCGGAGCGCCTGAGCATATGCCTCGCCGCCGGGTTCGGCGGCAAGTTGGCGCACGCGGACGGTCGGCTGGTGGAGGAGCCGCTGGACGATCCGGTGGACGCTGTGGGCCACCTCGGCGCGGTGGCCGTCGGTGAGCTCGGGGCAGCGCTGGGCGAGCCGGCCGAGCTCGGCCTCGACGACCTCGTCGGCGCGGGCGCGCAGGGCGGCGACGGTGGGCGCGACGTCGGCGCCGCGCAGCCAGGTGAGGAAGGCCTCGACCTCGCCGGCGACGATGTCCTCGGCGGCGCGCTGCTCGGCGTCGGCGGTGGTGGACAGCGAGGTCGACAGCAGCTCGATGTCGACGAGGGTGACGCCGGGCAGGTCGCCGACGCCGGGGGCGACGTCCCGCGGCAGCGCGAGGTCGAGCACGAGCAGTGATTCACGGGAGCCGGAGAGCGCGGCGCCGACCAGGGCGGCGTCGAGGACGGGCTCGGGTGAGGCGGTGGCGCTGACGACGACGTCGACCTGCTCCAGTGCGGTCGGCAGGGTGGCGTACGGCACAGCGACGGCACCGTGCAGCTCGGCGAGGCGTTCGGCCCGCTCGTGGCTGCGGTTGGTGACGTACAGGGGGTGCGCGCCGGACCGGCGCAGCGTGGCGAGCGACAGGGCGCCCATGGCGCCGGCGCCGATGACGAGCGCGGGGCGGCCTTCGACGGGGCCGGTGGCGCCCTGGCCGTATGCGAGGGCGGCGCTGACGACGCTCTGCCCGGCGCGGTCGATCTCGGTCTCGGCGTGGACCCGCTTGCCGACGCGCAGCGCCTGCTGCAGCAGCTCGTGCAGGACGCGGCCGGCGGTGCCGTGTTCGGCGGCGGCGCCGTATGCGTCGCGGAGCTGGCCGAGGATCTGGGCCTCGCCGACGACCATGGAGTCGAGGCCGGCGGCGACGCGGAAGGCGTGCCGGACGGCGTCGACCTCGTAGTGGACGTAGAGCTGGCTGGCCAGGTCGCCGACGGTGGTGCCGGACCGTGCGGCGAGGACGCCGC
Source organism: Dactylosporangium sp. NPDC050588 (assembly GCF_040654975.1). Classification (NCBI taxonomy): domain Bacteria; kingdom Bacillati; phylum Actinomycetota; class Actinomycetes; order Micromonosporales; family Micromonosporaceae; genus Dactylosporangium; species Dactylosporangium sp. NPDC050588. The sequence continues at coordinate 16,233 of NZ_JBFAJA010000032.1, forward strand.
CGATGTCGGCGAGCGCGCCGTGGAAGGCGGTGACGGCGGCGTAGATCTCGACCCGGTTGCAGGTCGACAGGACGACGACCTCGTCGACGTACGGCTGGGCGACGAGCTCACGCAGGAGGGTGGGCAGCTGCTCGCCGGTGACGGCGAGGCGCTCCAGCAGGGGCACCCCGGCGGTCCGGTGCGAGATGCCGACGACGAGCAGGTTGGATCCGTTCATGCCGTCACCTGCGCTGCGCTGCGGCGCCGGCCTGATCCGGCGCCGAGCCGCTGGTGGACGGCTGCTCCGCTGTGCCCCGAACTGTTCACGTGGCCACCGCCTCCCCGCCGAGCCGGTTGGCCATGCCGACCCGCCCGGGTTTCTGCACCGCGGCCGGCAGCGCGGTGAGCGCTGACTTGCGGTGCTCGTGGAAGGACAGGATTTGCAGTTCGATGGCCAGATCGACCTTACGCACGTCGACGCCGTCGGGAACGTTCAAGACGCATGGTGCGAAGTTCAGGACACTGGTGACGCCGGCCTCGACGAGGCGGTCCGCGACGTGCTGGGCGGCGTGCGCGGGGGTGGCGATGACCGCGATCGAGATCGATTCCTGTTCGACCACTTCGGGCAGGTCGTCGATGTGGCGGACGACGAGGCCGTTGATGTGCTCGCCGACGCGGCCGTGGTCGGCGTCGAAGAGGGCGGCGATGCGGAAGCCGCGGGTGCCGAAGCCGGCGTACCCGGCGAGGGCGTGACCGAGATTACCCACGCCGACGAGGGCGACGGCCCTGCGGTGGGTGAGCCCGAGGACCTGTTCGATCTGGTCGATGAGCAACGTCACGTCGTAGCCGACGCCGCGGGTGCCGGTGCGGCCGAGGTGGGAGAGGTCCTTGCGGAGCTTGGCGGAGTTGACGCCGGCGGCCGCCGCGAGGCCCTCCGAGGAGACCGTGTCGTGCCCGTCCTCGGCGAGGTGGTGCAGGGCGCGCAGGTACTCCGGAAGCCGGGCGACGGTCGCCTCCGGGAGGTCCGGAAAGTCCGGTCCGTCGGTGGGGCCGGTGCGCTGCTGGCTCATGAGTCTCCGTGACGACGACGGTATGCGAGGCCGCTCGCGATGGCTGTGACCGCCTGTGCTAGCGGGGTTCGTCGTTGCAACAGAGTAGGCGCTTGTGAAGCCGTGCACAAATCGCGATCTTGAAGCGTCCACGCCAACCACGTAGAGGTCAGCGCCCGCCCGTGCGGTCCATGTCGACATGGAATGCCCCCGCGGCACCTGCGTGCCCCTTTCCCCGGACCTGGCCGGCAGCGGGCGGGCGCTCGATGAAGTATCACTACAAAATCGGGCATTTCGCTGACGACACGCGGAAGAGAAAAACTCACCAGTAGCCAGGCTACACGTCTCGGTAGGGTTGCCCCTACTACCGAGAAGCCGGGCCGCGGGATGGGATGGGCGAGGCGTCATGCATAGCGTCGATGACATGACAACGACCATCACCCCTCGCCGCCGCGGAGTCTTCCGCCAGCTTGCCGTTGACACCCAGTACGTGCTGCTCGGCTTCCCACTCGGCATCCTGACCGTGGTGCTCTTCCTCGTCGGCTTCGCCCTCGGCGTCGGGCTGATCGTCACCGTGCTCGGCTTCCCGATCCTGGTCGCGACGCTCTTCCAGGCCCGCGGCTTCGCCACCGTCGAGCGCGCGCGGATCGGACCCGTGCTCCGGACCCGGCTACCGCACCCCTATTACAAGAAACCCGACCCGGACGACGGCTTCTGGCGAAAGATGATCGTGCCGCTCAGCGACGGTCAGTCGTGGCTGGACCTGCTGCACGGGATCCTGCGCTTCATCCCGAGCACGATCGCCTTCGCGTTCGTCGTCACCTGGTGGGTCGGCGCCCTCAGCGGTGTCACCACCATCCTATGGGACTGGTCGATCCCCCGCCCCCCGGACAACAAGGACCTCAACGAGCTCATCGGCATCGGCGGCGGCGACAGCGGCCGGGTGCTGCTCTACACCGGGCTCGGCCTGATCTTCGCGCTCACCCTGGTGCCGGTCGTGCGGGGCGCCGCGCAGCTGGAGGCGCAGTTCGCCCGGGCGCTGCTCAACGGCGTCAACGAGCTGCGGGAGCGGGTCGTGGAGGCCGAGGCCGGCCGGGACGCCGCCCGCGCCCAGCGGGAGGCCGCCGTCTCCGCGGAGGCGACCGCGCTGCGCCGCCTCGAGCGCGACATCCACGACGGCCCGCAGCAGCGGCTCGTGCGGCTGGCGATGGACCTCGGCCGGGCCGACCTGCAGTTCGAGTCGGACCCGCTGGCGGCGCGTGCCACGGTCGCGGAGGCACTCGCACAGACCCGGGAGACGCTCGACGAGCTGCGGGCGCTGTCGCGCGGCATCGCGCCGCCGATCCTGGTCGACCGCGGGCTGCGGGCCGCGCTGACCGCGCTCGCCGGCCGGTCGCCGGTGCCCGTGGACCTGGACCTGCCGGAGCTGGACGAGCGGCTGGCGGAGAGCCTGGAGACCACGACCTACTTCGTCGTCGCCGAGGCGCTGACCAACGTCGCGAAGCACGCCGGTGCCGAGGAGTGCCGGGTGCGGCTCCAGCGGTCGGCGTACGGGCTGCTGGTCACCGTCGAGGACGACGGTGTCGGCGGGGCGAGCCTGGCCAAGGGGCACGGCCTGACCGGCCTCGCCGACCGGGTCAAGGCCGCCGGCGGCGAGATGACCGTCACCAGCCCGCCCGGCGAGGGCACCCGCCTCACCGCGATCCTGCCCGTCTGAGCCGTCTGAGCCGTCTGAGCCGACCGAGCCCTCTGATCCGAGCCACCCCGATCCGAGCCGCCGTGAGGTCCGGGCCGGACCTCACGTCTGCAGGTACGTCAGCACCGCCAGCACCCGGCGGTGCTGCTCGTCGTCCGGGGGCAGGTCGAGCTTGGTGAAGATGTTCTTGACGTGCTTCTCGACGGCGCCGTCGGTGACGACGAGCTTGCGGGCGATCGCCGTGTTGGAGCGGCCCTCCGCCATCAGCCCCAGCACCTCGCGCTCCCGCGGGGTGAGGCTGCGCAACGGGTCGTCGCGGCGGCGGCGGACCAGCAGCTGGCCGACGACCTCCGGGTCCAGGACGGTGGCGCCGGACGCGACGCGCCGCATGCCGTCGAGGAAGTCGGCGACGTCGGACACGCGGTCCTTGAGCAGGTAGCCGACGGCGCCGGCCCGGTCGGCGAGGAGGTCGTCGGCGTAGGAGACCTCGACGTACTGCGACAGGACCAGGATCGGGGTGCCCGGCACCTGCCGGCGGGCCTCGACGGCGGCGCGCAGGCCCTCGTCGGTGTGCGACGGCGGCATCCGCACGTCGACGATCGCGACGTCGGGCCGATGCTCGACGACCGCCGCGACCAGGCTCGGGCCGTCGCCGACGGCGGCGACGACCGTGTGGCCGCTCTCGGTGAGCAGCCGCACCAGACCCTCCCGCAGCAGCACCGCGTCGTCCGCGACAACCACCCGCATATTCATGCCGTCACCTCCGGGGCGCTCCGGCGCCGGTCTGAGCCGGTCCCCGCGCCCGTGATGAGCGGCTCCCCGCTCCGCCGCGGCCCGCTCATGCCGCCAGCTCGACGGCTTCGAGCAGCGTGTACGCCACCGGCAGGCCGGTCGCTTTCAGCAGCGTCTCGTCGGTGAAGCCGCCGGCGTACAGGACGCAGGACGCGCCGACGGACGTGGCGGCCTCGCCGTCGTCGACGGAGTCGCCGATGAGCACGACATCGGCGGGGTCGAGGGCGAGGGCCTCCAGGTGACGCTCCAGGTAGGCGGCCTTGCGGTGGCCGCCGACGGTGCCGGGCAGGCCGTCGACGCGGACCAGCCGGGCGCCGAGGCCGTGCCGCTCGACCTCGATCAGCAGCTCGTCGTGGAAGAACATCGACAGCAGCGACTGGGTGCCGGTCCAGCGGCCCATCGCGGCGAGGGCGTCGGGGACGAGCTGGACGTCGGCCATGCCCAGCCGGTACGCGTCGTGGAACGCGTCGTCGAGCAGCTGGAACTCGACCTGGTCGACGGGGCGGGCGAGCACGTGCGCGTAGTAGTCGAGGATCGGGCGGCGGAAGTCACGGCGGTGGTCGGCGGCGGTGATCACCGGGCCGCCGACGGTGGCCAGGCAGACGTTGGTGGCGTCGACGACCAGCTTCAGGTCGTCGAGCAGGGTCCCGTTCCAGTCCCAGACGAGGTGCTTCACGCGGGTGAGGATAGCCGTATGTCGCGCAGGAGCCGGTCCTCCTCCACGCGCCAGTAGCCGTGCTCCTTGCCGTCGAGGAGGACGACCGGGATGCGGAAGCCGTACTCCTCCTCCAGGGCCTCGTCGCCGGTGATGTCGACCTCGGTCCAGGCCTCGCCGGTCGCGGCGGCGACCCGTTCCATCGCCTCCTTGGCGACGTCGCACAGGTGGCAGCCGGGCCGGGTGTACAGGGTGAGCCTCATCGCAGCGCCGCCTTACGGATCTTGCCGGTCGCGGAGTGGGGCAGCTCGTCGACGAACTCGACGGCGGTCGGGCACTTGAACCTGGCGAGGTTGCGTTCGCAGTGCGCGATCAGCTCCTCGGCGGTGACCTGCGACCCGGGGCGCCGCACGACGACGACCTTGACGGTCTGGCCGGTGTACGGGTGGGGCACGCCCAGCGCGGCCGCCTCCACCACCGCGGGGTGCGCGGCCAGCACGAGCTCGACCTCGTGCGGGTACACGTTGAAGCCGCTGACGAGGATCAGCTCGCCGAGCCGGTCGACGATGAACAGGTCGCCGTCCTCGTCGGCGTAGGCGACGTCGCCGGTCGCCCACCAGCCGTCGGCGCCGGGCGCGTCCTCGCCGCCGGGCCAGTAGCCGTCGAAGAGGTTCGGGCCGCGCACGACGATCTCGCCGGGGTCGGTGCGGACCTCGTCGTCCTCGTCCAGGAGCACCTCCTCACCGCCGGCGTCGAGGAGCTTGAGCTCGACGCCGGGGATCGGGCGGCCGATCGAGCCGGGCTTGACCGTGTGACTGGAGAGCGTGCTGGACACCACGGGGGCGGCCTCGGTCAGCCCGTACCCCTGATGCACCGGCTTCCCGGTCGCCTCGGCGAAGCGCCGCTCGGCGGCGGCGTCCAGCGGTGACGCGCCGCAGACGGCGAGGCGGACGCCGGCCCATGCGCGGGTGAGCCGCTCCCCCATCAGCGACCAGGCGATGAACATGGGCGGGACGCCGACGACGCCGGTGACGCCGTGCCGCTCGATGGCCTCCAGGGAGTCGGCGGGGTCGAACCGCTCGACGAGCACGCCGCACGCGCCGTGGTAGGCGACGGCGCCGAGGCCGCTGTTCAGCCCGTACGCGTGGAAGAGCGGCACGGCGAGCAGCAGCACGTCGTCGGGGCGCACCGGCGGCGGGTCGATCGCGGCGAGCTGCTCGTGGTTGGCGAGCAGGGCCCGGTGCGACAGCATCGCGCCCTTCGGGGCGCCGGCGGTGCCGGACGTGTAGAGGAGCAGCGCCAGGCCGCCGGGCGTCCCGTCCGGTGCGGCGGCGGCCGGCTGGAGCAGCTCCGGCAGGTTGCCGCCCAGGGTGTACCGGCGGGCCGGCGTCTCCACGGCGGCGGTCACCGGCTGGGTGCCCACCAGGACCGCGGCGCCCGAGTCGGTGAGCACGTGGGTCAGCTCGCGGGCGGTGTAGGCAGGGTTGATCGGGACGGCGACCAGCCCGGCGCGCAGCACCCCGAAGAACACGGCGGCGAACTCCGGCACGTTGGGCAGCGCGATCGCGACCCGGGCGGGGCCGTGGTCGTCGGCCGGCAGGGCGAGCCCGGCCAGGTGCGCGGCGACCGCGTCGACCTGCTGGTCGAGCTCCGACCAGGTGATCAGGGTGGCGTGTGATCGCAGGGCCGGTCGGGCGCCAGCGAAGGCGGCGGCGCGCCGGACCAGGTCGGCGAAGTTCGTGACGTCCTGCACGGTCGATCAGTCTGCCACGTCACGGGTGACTTGCCGCCACCTGAGAGATCACCCGTCACCTATCACCCTCGGGGCACCCGGTGCTGTGCCAGGGTGCTTAGGCGCCCGACACGCCGACTGAGTAAAGGTCCACTCGATCGTGTGGGTTGGGTGTGTCGCACCCGAGTAAGTGCGGCGTGACTACGTCCCGTTTGCCCAAGTATGCGGCGTGTTGCACGGCGAGTTGCCGTCACGTGACGGACAGCATGTGCGCCGAGGCGTCCCCGATCCGTGGGAAGAATTGTGCCCTCACGCCAAAGACTGCCCACATGCGGGTGACGCCGGACCTATCATCACCCAAGTCAGCTCACCCCATTTGTTGCGAGTTGACACCCCTCACCCCGAGGAGGCCGAAGTGCCCGTGATCGCGCCGAATAGGCCGTGTCGTCTGGATTGCGCAGCATGACCGCGATTCAGCACGTGTTCGACGCCGAGCACGCACTCGCCGATGGGCTGTCGATCCTGCGCGAGTCCGTCCGCGACTCAGTGCGCGACATGTTCAGCACGGTGATCCGCGGTGAAGGCGGCAGCGTTCCGCGTACACGGGGACGCCCCCACACCAACGAGGCACCCACCCGTCAGGGTTCCGGTCAAGGCGCCGGCACAAACGTCAGACCGAACCCGGGCGCCAAGCCGTCGCCGGGTGCCGGTCTCATCGAGGACGACACGGTCCCGATCACGAAATCCGTGGTCGCCGGGACGCTCGTCGACACCGCGCCCGAGCCGGGTGGCCCCGCGCAGGAGCCCGCCCCGAAGCCGGCGCGGCCGGACCGCGGCGACCCCGCCTCGGAGGTGTGGGCGCTGATCGAGCGCGCCCAGGCCGGCGACGGCGCGGCGTTCGGCCTGCTGTACGACCGGTACTTCGACACCGTCTTCCGGTTCGTGTACTTCCGCGTCGGCAACCGGCAGCTCGCCGAGGACCTCACCGCCGACACGTTCCTGCGCGCGCTGAAGCGCATCGGCAGCTTCACCTGGCAGGGTCGCGACCTCGGCGCCTGGCTCGTCACGATCGCGCGGAACCTCGTCGCGGACCACTTCAAGTCCGGGCGGTACCGGCTGGAGGTCACCACGGGTGACGTCCTGGACGCCGACCGGCCCGACCGGGGGCCCGAGGGCAGCCCCGAGGCCGCGGTCATCGACCACATCACCAACGTCGACCTGCTCAAGGCGGTCAAACAGCTCAACCCGGAACAGCAGGAGTGCATCGTGCTGCGCTTCCTGCACGGGTTCTCCGTCGCGGAGACCGCACAGGCCATGAGCAAGAACGAGGGAGCGATCAAGGCGCTGCAGTACCGCGCCGTGCGCGCCCTCGCGCGGCTGCTCCCCGACGGATTCCAGCCGTGACCGTTGTCACCTTCCGTTACAGTGCCTCCTCCGGCGCCGTAACCAGCTTCCGCTCTGCACCGTTGGTCCGGGTGCGACCGTCGGCTTGGCGCACGGCGGACGCGGTGGCACACCATCCCGCTGCCCTGCCGCGCCTGAGTGACGCGATCAGTGAAGGGGGGTGCCTCAGGTGATCGGCTCCGTCTTCCACCGTCGCCGGGTTGAGCGTTTCGCACAGCTCGTGGACGAGGCTGCAGGAGCCCGCAGGCACCGCATGAGGTCCACGCTCGACGACTCCCTGACCGAACTGGTCTCGGTCAGCCAACGGCTGGCCGAGATGCCGGTCAAAGTGGAGACGCAGCAGGAGTTCAAGGACGGGCTGCGGGCCATGCTCCTGGCCACGGCAGAACGAGAAGGCATCGGCATCACCGCCAAGGACCCGGAGCCCGAGGCGGCCCGCAGGGGCGTGCGCTCACTGCGGCGCCCGGCGGGCAGCAGGCCGGCGGTCAGCCGGCGGACCCGGACCCGCGGCGCGATCGTCGTCGGCCTCGCCGCCGGCACCCTCGCGCTGTCGGGCATGTCCGCGGCGAGCGGCGACGCCATCCCCGGCGACGCCCTCTACACGGTGAAGCGGTCCACGGAGAAGGCCCAGCTGGCGCTCGCCGGCTCGGACATCAGCCGCGGCCAGCTGTACCTCGAGTTCGCCCGGACCCGGCTCGACGAGGCACAGGCGGTGAAGGACCCGGCGGGTCTGACCGCGGTCCTCGACGACATGGACAGCGAGACGCTCGAAGGTGTGCGCCTGCTGACCACGACCGCCGTGAGCCGCAAGGACGCCGCCGCGCTCGACGCCATCGACGCGTTCGTGTCCACGCAGCACGCGGGTGCCGAGAAGCTCCGCAACGGCGTCGACGGCGACGCCAGGGCACGGGCCGGCAACTCCGTCACCCTGCTCGACGAGATCGACCGGCGCTCCAAGGCGATCCGCCCGCTGATCAAGTGCGGCACCGCCGCGGTCTCCGCCGCCGACCAGCTCGGACCGGTGCCCAACAGCACCGCGTGCAAGCCGGCCGGGCAGAAGACCTCCGGGACCAACCAGCAGCCCGGCAACACCCAGCAGCAGAACAACCCGGGCCAGACCGGCGCCCCCGCCGGCCAGCGTCCCGTCCCGAGCGGATCGGCCTCCAACGGCACGGCGACCGAGTCCGCGCCGGCGGTGCCCTCCCAGGGTCCCTCACCTTCCCCCACGAAGAACCAGGGCCTGCTCGACTGGCTGTTCCACTGATGGTCCGCCAGCAGCGTTGAGAAGGGCCCGGTGTCTGACACCGGGCCCTTGTCGTTGTCCATGCCGGTACGGTTGGTCGAACACGACAGGGGGTTTCTCCGCATGCCGATCCGACCTTCGACCGCCGCGCTCGCCCTGCGCCGCCGCCGGCAGGGCCGTATCGCGCCGCCCAGATCCACTTCGCCGTCAGCCGGCTGGGCCGTCGCGGAGGTCGAGGCCGCGCTCGCCGTCCCCGCCGACCTGTCCGCCGCCGCGTTCTTCGACGTCGACAACACGATGATGCAGGGCGCGTCGATCTACTACTTCGCCCGCGGCCTCGCGAAGCGCCGCTACTTCACCAGCGGCGACCTGGTCCGCTTCGCGTACCAGCAGGCCCGCTTCCGCCTCCTCGCCTCCGAGCACGCCGGCACCGTCGCCGGCGCCAAGTCCGCGGCGCTCGCGTTCATCGCCGGCTGGAAGGTCGACGACATGTCGCGCCTCTGCGAGGAGATCTTCGACGAGCTGATGGCCGACCGCATCTGGTCCGGCACCCGTGCCCTCGCCCAGCTCCACCTCGACGCCGGCCAGCGGGTCTGGCTCGTCACCGCCGCCCCCGTCGAGCTCGGCCGCATCATCGCCCAGCGCCTCGGCCTCACCGGCGCCATCGGCACCGTCGCCGAGATCCAGGACGACGTCTACACCGGCCGCCTCGTCGGCGACCTCATGCACGGCCCCGAGAAGGCCGCCGCGATCACCGCGCTCGCCTCGGTCGAGGGCCTGGACCTGTCGCTGTGCTCCGCCTACAGCGACTCGGTCAACGACACCCCGATGCTCTCCACCGTCGGCCACGCCGTCGCCGTCAACCCCGACCCCGCCCTGCGCCGCGAGGCCCGCAAGCGAGGCTGGGAGGTCCGCGACTTCCGCACCGGCCGCAAGGCCGCGAAGATCGCCATCCCCGCCGCCCTCGCCACCGGCGCCATCCTGGGCGGCGTCGCCACCGCCGCCGCTCTCCGCCGCCGCCGGCAGCTTCGCTGAAGCCTGTTACCCGCCTGTGGCCTTCGGCCATCGGCTCACCTCCCCACCGCTGCCGCGGCGGGGCCCGCCGGGGGATTCTCACCCCGGACCCCCAATGCGCTGTTACCCGCCTGTGGCCTTCGGCCATGGGCTCACCTCCCCACCGCTGCCGCGGCGGGGCCCGCCGGGGGATTCTCACCCCGGACCCCCAATGCGCCGCTGCGCGGCGCATTGGGGTGCGGGTGAGAATCCCCGCCGGGACCCGCCGCGAAGCGGTGGGGCGGAGATACAGCTACAGCTACAGCGGCAGGTGGTTGGCGATGAGGACCTGGTCGGGGGCGAAGGCGGCCAAGGCCGCCAGCTGGCCGCCGGAGGTGCCGGTGAAGTCGCGGAGGCGGACGGCGACGTCGAAGCCGCGGGCGCGCTTCGAGGGGGTCTTCGACAGTTCGCGGACGACGTTCTGGTCGAGCCAGCCGGGGTTGGTGCCGGTCCGGTCCAGGCCGGCCCGGAGCCTGACCAGCAGGTACCGCTCGCCGCCGACGTCCATCAGGGCCACCTGTGCGACGCGTGACCACGGCAGGACCAGCGTGCGGACCCAGCCGGGGCGCAGGGTGAGGGCGAAGTGGTTGGCGCCGACCCGGGGGCGACGCACGACGGCGAGGACGAAGGGGGTGGCGCCGACCGCGGCGAGGGCGACGGTCCACATCGGAAGGTCGGCGAGGGGGTTGTTCGCGCCTGACGGCAGGACGTCGGGCTCGTCGGCGAAGAAGCCGCGGACCAGGCCGACGGCGAGAGAGGCGGAGAGCACGTACCAGGCGAGGCTGACCAGTGCGCGGGACGGGAAGCTGCGCCGCCACTCGATCCGCTCGGGACCGGCCACCGATGAGACCTCACAGACATCAACTTCGATCCATCAGTTGATGGCGTCGGCCCACTCTACGGGCTGGGTCGATACCGCACCAGCACCGGATGTCCGACCATCCGTAGACTGTGCGGGTGCCGATAGACCGCGAGCCCAGCAGAGGCGGTTCCCACACCGGCCTCAACGGGGGTTGGGCCGCCGCAGACCCGCTGCGGGCGACGCTCGCCCTGATGGCGCCGGGGACGGTGCTGCGTGACGGGCTGGAGCGCATCCTCCGGGGGCGCACGGGCGCCCTGATCGTCCTCGGCTACGACAAGGTGGTGGAGCAGATCTGCACCGGCGGGTTCCCGCTGGATGTCGAGTTCTCCGCGACGCGGCTGCGTGAGCTGTGCAAGATGGACGGTGCTGTCGTCCTGTCGAGTGACGGCACGAGAATTGTCCGGGCCGCCGTGCACCTGATGCCCGACCCGACCATCCCGTCGGAGGAGTCGGGGACCCGGCACCGGACGGCCGAGCGGGTGGCGAAGCAGGCGGGGTTCCCGGTCATCTCGGTGAGCCAGTCGATGCGGATCATCGGCCTGTATGTGAACGGCCAGCGACACGTGCTGGACGACTCGGCCGCGATCCTGTCGAAGGCGAACCAGGCGCTCGCCACGCTGGAGCGGTACAAGCTGCGCCTCGACGAGGTCAGTGGGACGCTCTCGGCGCTGGAGATCGAGGACCTGGTCACGGTCCGCGACGCGGTGGCGGTGGTGCAGCGGCTGGAGATGGTGCGGCGCATCGCGGACGAGATCGCGGGGTATGTGGTCGAGCTCGGCACCGACGGGCGGCTGCTGGCGCTGCAGCTCGAGGAGCTGATGGCGGGCGTGGAGGCCGACCGGACGCTGGTGATCCGCGACTACCTGCCGTCGGGGCGGCGCAGCCGTTCATCGGACGACGCGCTCGACGAGCTGGACGCGTTGACGGCGACGGAGCTGATCGACCTGGTCGCGGTGGCGAAGTCGCTGGGCTATCCGGGGGCGAGCGACGCCCTGGACGCCGCGGTGTCGCCTCGTGGGTTCCGGTTGCTGGCCAAGGTACCGCGGCTGCCGGCGCTCGTCGTGGACCGGCTGGTCGAGCACTTCGGCAGCCTGCAGCGGCTGCTCGGCGCGACCGTGGAGGACCTGCAGGCGGTCGACGGCGTCGGCGACGCCCGCGCCCGCGGCGTCCGGGAGGGCCTGAGCCGCCTGGCCGAGGCCTCGATCCTGGAGCGCTACGTCTAGGAAGCCATGTTCAGGTGAGCTGCACCTGGACCGGCGCGCTCAGCTTGGTGTCGAGGCGGGCCATCAGCTCGTACTTGCCGGCGGGCGGCAGATCCCGGTGCTCGCACCCGTCCTTGGTGGTCTTGCCGTTCCACGTGGTGGAGAACTGCACCTCGATGCCCGGCTTCAGCGTCGTGGGCTGACTGCCCTTCGGAGCGTCGCAGGCGTCCGACGACCACATCTTGATCGCCCCGACCTGCAGGTAGAGCTCCTGATAGTCGGCGCCGAGGTCGCGCGTGCACTCCCGGGTCGAGGTGTTCTTGATCTTCAGGAAGAACTTGAGATACGCCCCGCGGAACTGCATCGCCTGCTCGGGCTGCGCCACCAGCGACAGGTCCGTGTCGGCGCAGACCGGCACCGTGGACGTCACGGCGGGCGCGCTCGAAGGCGGCGCGCTGGAGACCGGGTCGCCGGTCGTCGGAGTCTGGATCGTCGGCTCGGCCGCGGCAGGCGTGGCGGTGGGCCCCGTGGAAGCCGGAGCCTTGGTCTGTGCCGATGCCGGGGTGCGCTTCGGGTCCGGTCCGGAGCACTGCACCCACAGCATGAGCACCACGATGAGCAGCGCCCCGCCGACGATGGCGCGACGCCGCCAGTAAACGCCAGCGGGAAGCGGGCCAACCGTCAGCTTCATGATGCACTCACCGTATCGAGGGAACGAGTGGCGGACGGGGCGGCGCGCCGTGTAGACCGCTCAGAGATAGACCTTGCGGGCGTATACGGCATGCGCGCCGGCAACACGATCAAGGAACAGTAACCCAGCGCAATGATCGATCTCGTGCTGCAAAGCCCTCGCCTCGAACGCATCCGTAGTGATCTCGATCTCGTCACCCGTTCCGGGGACCTGGCCGGCGACGACGAGCCGGTTGGCGCGCTTCACGTCGCCGGTGAGGTCGGGCACCGACATGCAGCCCTCGCGGCCCTTCTGCCACTGCGAGGCCTCGACGACCCGCGCGTTGCACAGCACCAGCGTGCCGTGCACGGTGCGGGCCTTCGGGTGGCCGGTGACGTCGACGGCGAAGACCTGCGCGCCGACGCCGACCTGCGGCGCGGCGAGCCCGACGCAGCCGGGCGACACCCGCATCGTGTCGACGAGGTCGGCCGCGAGCTTGACGATGTCGTCGGCGCACGGGTCCACGGCCACGCCGGCCGAGCCCAGCACCTCCGCGGGGGCCTGGACGACCTGCAGGACGGTCACATCAGGTCCGCTTCGCCCGCGCGCAGCGTCGCCTCGACCCCGAGCTCGCCGGCGACCCGCTCGATCGCCTCGGCCAGGTCCGCCATCGGCCCGGGCGCGTCGACCTCGGCCACGACCACGTAGAGGTTGCCGGCCAGACGGGTGGTCAGGTCGGTGATGTTGCCGCCCGCCGCCGCCACGGTACGGCAGAGCGCCGCCACGATCCCCAGCTTGTCCGCGCCGTGGACGGTCAGCACGTAGTGCGCGCCCGAAGGCTCGTCGACCAGGTCCTGGCCCACCTCGCGGACGGTGACCAGCAGCGTCCGGCCGGCGGTCAGCGGCGCGAGCGCCGACTCGACCTCGGCGGCGGACACGGACCCGGCGCAGACCAGGGTCATCGCGAAGTGCCCGCGCAGGCGGGTCATCGTCGAGTCGGTGAGGTTGAGGCCCAGACCGGCGAGGATCTCCGCGACGTCGGCGATGATGCCGGGGCGGTCGTGGCCGATGACGGTGACGGCGTACTCGTTCACCTGGCTTATCCTTCCTTATCGCCTCCATCGCCCTCTCACAGACCGTCACCAGTTGGTATGACGCCAACGCCCGGGACCTCCCCTGGCGGCAGCCCGACGCGACACCGTGGGGCGTGCTGGTCAGCGAGGTCATGCTCCAGCAGACCCAGGTGTCCCGGGTGGACCCCGCCTGGCGCCGCTGGATGGAGCGCTGGCCGACGCCCGCCCACCTGGCCGCCGACCCGCCCGGCGAGGCCATCCGCGCGTGGGACCGCCTCGGCTACCCGCGCCGCGCCCTGCGCCTGCACGCGTGCGCGGTGGCGATCGTGGAGCGGCACGACGGTGCCGTCCCCGACGACGTCGACGCGCTGCTCGCGCTGCCGGGCATCGGCATGTACACGGCCCGGGCGGTCGCCGCGTTCGCGTTCCGCCAGCGCCACCCGGTCGTGGACACCAACGTCCGCCGGGTCGTCGCCCGGATCGTCGACGGCGTCGCCGACGGCGGACCGGCCACCACCCCCGCCGACCTGCGCGCCGTCGAGGTGCTGCTGCCCGAGGACCACGAGGCGGCGGCCCGCGCCTCGGTCGCGTTCATGGAGCTCGGCGCCGTGATCTGCACCGCCCGCGCACCGCGCTGCGAGGAGTGCCCGATGGCCGGCGTCTGTGCCTGGCGCATCGCCGGGGCGCCGGCGTCCAGTGGCCCGAGCCGGCGCACGCAGCGGTACCACGGAACCGACCGCCATGTGCGGGGCCTTCTGCTCGCGGTGCTGCGCGCCAGCGACGACCCGGTGCCCGCGGCGCGGCTCGACCTCGTCTGGGACGACGAGGTGCAGCGCGGCCGGGCGCTGGCCGGGCTGATCGAGGACGGGCTGGTCCGCGAGCGGGGTGGGACGTTCACGCTGCCCGGGTGAGGCGAGGGTTGCAGCCGGTTCAGCTGGTTTTTCCCACACTTTTCGGGACTCCCCTCACGTGCCCGCATGGATAGGCTCACGGCGTGCTCATCCCTCGCCTCAGGGCACGCCGGATCGCCGCGGCGGTCCTCGCCGTCGCGACGCTCGCGGGCTGTGCCGCGTCGAAGCCTGACCATCCGAAGGGGACGGACGCCGCCGCCCCGCCGCCGGCGATCGCCTCCAGCGCCGTCGCGGCGTCGCCGGCCTCGTCCGAAGCGGCCCCGCCGTCGGCCTCGCCCGCCGCGAAGCCCTCGAAGACGCAGGCCACCACCACCGCGGCGGCACCACCCGCCGGCGTCAACTACGGTGACCGGCTGCCGAAGTTCGACCGCGCCCCGAAGGCCGACAAGGTCCACCTGCCGGAGGGCAACCTCGCGGCGTACTACTCCCGCATCCCGACCGACCAGCCCGTCGCGTTCATCACCATCGACGACGGCCAGGTCAAGCGACCCGAGGCCCTCGACCTGATCAAGCAGGCCGGCGTGCCCGTCACGCTGTTCCTCATGATCGACGCGATCAGGAACGACCCGCAGTACTTCAAGCGCCTCCAGGACGCCGGCGCCGTCATCGAGGCGCACACGGTCACCCACCAGAGCCTGCGCGGCAAGTCGTACAACGTCCAGCGCAAGGAGATCTGCGACTCCGCAGACAAGCTCGGCAACTGGTACGGCCGCCGCCCGGTCCTCTTCCGCCCGCCGTACGGCGAGAAGGACGACACGACGCTGAAGGCCTCCCACGACTGCGGCATGCACGCCGCCTTCTTCTGGAAGGAAACCGTCGACAAGGGCATCGTCCGTTACCAGCAGGGCAACACGGTCCAGCGCGGCGACATCATCCTGATGCACTTCCGCGACCGGTTCGTCGACGACTTCATCGCCGCCCTCCAGGCCATCAAGGCCGCCGGCCTCACCCCGGCCCTGCTGGAGGACTACATTCCCTGAAACGCCTCCAGCAGCGCCTGCCGTTCGGCCTCAGCGAGCGGCAGCCGCTGCTGGATCGTTTTCCGCAGCGGCTCCGGTACGACGAAAGCCTCCTTCCCCGCCCGAGCCGGCACCACGAGCGGCGGCACCGCGCCCCACTCCTCCGCCAGCCCCAGGACATCCGCCCGCCCGGCGTCCACCGCCGGCAGGTACGCGAGCCGCCGCACGAGCTCCCGCTCCCCCGCGTCGAGCACCCCGACCAGCGCGCCGACGAGATGCTCCTGCAGCCCCCCGTCGACCCGCGCCAGCTGCCGCAGGCTGCCCGCCCGCTCCGCCTGCGGCACCCGCGCCAGCCACGCCGCCGCCAGCCCGACGAGCCTGGGCCATCCCCCCGTCAACAGATGCAGGTCAGGCGCCAGCCTGTCGGCCCCCGCCGCATCCGCCAACGCCGCCGCCAGCACCTGATACGTCTCATCCTCGCCGAACGCCAGGTGCCCCGCCCCCAACCGGTCCACCGCCGCCACCGGAATCGGCTCCCTGCCACTGAGCACCAGCGGCACCACCCCGACCCGCGCGACCACCCACCCCCACCCAGCACCCCCGACCTCCAGCCGCTCCACCCCGTCAACCACGACGAGGGCACCCGGAGGCACCTCAGCCGGCAGCTCCTCCGCCTGCACGAGCACCGCCCCCCGCCGCTCGGCCCACTGCCCCAGCAGGATGCTCTTCCCCGCCCCGCTCCCCGCCACCACCACAACCACCGGCGCCCCTGCCGCCCTGTCGCTCCCAGCCTCCTGCCCCGCCTCCGCCCGCCCCCTCAGCCCCTGCCCGGACACCGGGCCCGCGCCCCGCCCGGCCGCCGCATCCTCCCGGCCCTGCAAGCCGCGCCCCGACACTTCGCCCGCCGCCGCGCCCGCATCCCGCCCAGCCGCCGCATCCTCCCGGCCCTGCAAGCCGCGCCCCGACACTTCGCCCGCCGCCGCGCCCGCATCCCGCCCAGCCGCCGCATCCGCCCACTCACCCAGGCCCTGCCCTGACACCGAGCCCGCGCCCCGCCCGGCCGCCGCATCCTCCCGGCCCTGCAAGCCACGCCCGGACACTTCGCCCGCCGCCGCACCCGCACTCCGCCCAGCTGCCGCGTCCTCCCGGCCTGGCAGGCCGCGCCCGGACACTTCGCCCGCCGCCGCGCCCGCATCCCGCCCGGCCGCCGCGTCCGCCCACTCACCCAGGCCCTGCCCTGACACCGAGCCCGCGCCCCGCCCGGCCGCCGCATCCTCCCGGCCCTGCAAGCCACGCCCGGACACTTCGCCCGCCGCCGCACCCGCACTCCGCCCAGCTGCCGCGTCCTCCCGGCCCTGCAAGCCACGCCCGGACACTTCGCCCGCCGCCGAACCCGCGTCCCGCCCGGCCGCCGCGTCCGCCCACTCACCCAGGCCCTGCCCGAGCAGCGTGCCGGACCGCTCCGGCGCGAGACGGGCGTCCTGCTCGGCAGGTCGGTGTGACCGCTCCCGGCCCGGCGCGAGGCCGGCGTCCCGGTCGGCAGTTCGGCGGGCCTGCTCCTGGCCGGCTTCGTCGAACGCCCTGTCGAGCCGCGCGAGCAACCCGGTCCGGACGATCGGCCGCGGCGCGACCGGCCGCCCGAAGCGCGCCGCCCCGAAGTCCCGCCACCACCCACTCACGCCAGGCAACGTAACCCGCCGACCGCCCCCACGAACCCTCGACATGTCACTCTTCGCCACCAACCCCACCCACCCGCGTGAACCATCCCCGCAACATGCCCCCACGACGCCACCGACAATCAATGCCCGGAGCGTCCCGCCACCAAGACCGCGCTCCTTCGCCCACCGCACGATTACGTTGATCGAAGGACGGATCTGGCTGTCCCCACAACCAGCCCTCTCCTTCGATCACGCCGCTGACGACCCCCGCAGCATGGGGGGTTATTGGAGAGACGGACGGATCTGGCCACTGCTCCGGCGGACTCCGCACGATTGCGTCGATCGAAGGGACGGATCTGGCTGTCCCCACAACCAGCCCTCTCCTTCGATCACGCCGCTGACAACCCCCGCAGCATGGGGTTATTGGAAAAACGGACGGATCTGGCCACCGCGCCGGCAGACTTCGCACGATTGCGTCGATCGAAGGACGGATCTGGCCGTCCCCACAACCAGCCCTCTCCTTCGATCACGCCGCCGACGACCCCCGCAGCATGGGGTCGATGGAAACGGACGGATCTGCCCACCGCGCCGGCAGGCACCGCACGATTGCGTTGATCGAAGGACGGATCTGGCCGTCCCACGACCAGATGCATCCTTCGATCACGTCGGTGGCCACCGCGCCGGCAGACAACACACCGTTGAGATTGACCGAAGGACGAATCCGGCTGCCCCCACGACCAGATGCATCCTTCGATCACGTCGGTGGCCACCGCGCCGGCAGACAGCGCACTGTTGAGATTGATCGAAGGACGAAACTGGCTGTCATCACGACCGGTTTCGTTCTTCGATCACCACACCCGCTGGGCGGCGGGGCGCTGGGCGCAGCCGGAATGCGCGCCGGGCCTTGCCTGGTGGCGCAGGTTCAAAGAGAACACCCGCACGAAATCGGTCGCGGTGGAATGCCGAGGTTCCAGTAGGAAGTGGTCAGCACGCGAGGTGGACGGCGGTGCGGGGGCTGAACAAACTGCACGACAACGGCGCCGGCGGGAGAGCGGTGGTCGCAAAAACGGAACCGCACGAAACGGGAAAGGCCCCCGTCCTGAGTGAACGGGGGCCTTTCGCGTGGTGCTGGGTCAGGCTGCGGACTCCTCGGCGGAGCCGCCCTTGGTCAGCTCGGCGGGGACGGCGTCCGGGACTGCGCCCGGGCGGTCGGCGCCGTTGAAGACCAGCTTGGCCTTCTCGAACTGGGCCGGGTCGCCTTCGCAGTCGATGACGACGATCTGGCCCGGACGGAGCTCGTTGAACAGGATGCGCTCGGAGAGCGAGTCCTCGATCTCGCGCTGGATGGTCCGGCGCAGCGGCCGGGCACCCAGGACCGGGTCATAACCCTTGTTCGCCAGGAACTTCTTGGCGTTGTCGGTCAGCTCGAGGCCCATGTCCTTGTTCCGCAGCTGGGACTCGATGCGGGCGATCATCAGGTCGACGATGCCCAGGATCTGATCCTGCGCGAGCTGGTGGAAGACGATCGTGTCGTCGATGCGGTTGAGGAACTCCGGGCGGAAGTGCTGCTTCAGCTCGTCGTTGACCTTCTGCTTCATCCGCTCGTAGTTGGAGTCGTTGTCCTCCGACGCCTGGAAGCCCAGGGACACGGCCTTGGCCACGTCGCGGGTGCCCAGGTTGGTGGTCAGGATGATCACCGTGTTCTTGAAGTCCACGATGCGGCCCTGACCGTCGGTGAGACGGCCGTCCTCCAGGATCTGCAGGAGCGTGTTGAAGACGTCCGGGTGGGCCTTCTCGATCTCGTCGAAGAGGACCACCGAGAACGGCCGGCGGCGGACCTTCTCGGTCAGCTGGCCGCCCTCGTCGTAACCGACATACCCGGGAGGCGCACCGACGAGGCGCGACACCGTGTAGCGGTCGTGGAACTCGGACATGTCGAGCTGGATCAGCGCGTCCTCGGAGCCGAAGAGGAACTCGGCGAGCGCCTTGGACAGCTCCGTCTTCCCGACGCCGGACGGGCCGGCGAAGATGAACGAGCCGGAGGGGCGCTTCGGGTCCTTCAGGCCGGCCCGGGTGCGCCGGATGGCCTTCGAGACCGCCTTGACCGCGTCGTCCTGGCCGACGAGGCGCTTGTGCAGCTCGTCCTCCATGCGCAGGAGTCGGGCCGTCTCCTCCTCGGTCAGCTTGTAGACCGGGATGCCGGTCCAGTTCGCCAGGACCTCGGCGATCTGCTCGTCGTCGACCTCGGACACGACGTCGAGGTCGCCGGCCTTCCACTCCTTCTCGCGCTGCGCCTTCTGCCCGAGCAGCTGCTTCTCCTTGTCGCGCAGCTGCGCGGCCCGCTCGAAGTCCTGCGCGTCGATCGCGGACTCCTTGTCGCGGCGCACCTGGGCGATGCGCTCGTCGAAGTCGCGCAGGTCTGGCGGCGCGGTCATCCGGCGGATGCGCATCCGCGCGCCGGCCTCGTCGATCAGGTCGATCGCCTTGTCCGGCAGGAAGCGGTCGGAGATGTAGCGGTCGGCCAGCGTCGCGGCAGCCACCAGGGCAGCGTCGGTGATCGTCACCCGGTGGTGCGCCTCGTAGCGGTCGCGCAGGCCCTTGAGGATCTCGATGGTGTGCGCCAGCGACGGCTCACCCACCTGGATCGGCTGGAAGCGGCGCTCGAGCGCGGCGTCCTTCTCGAGGTGCTTGCGGTATTCGTCGAGGGTGGTGGCGCCGATGGTCTGGAGCTCACCACGGGCCAGCATCGGCTTGAGGATCGACGCGGCGTCGATCGCCCCCTCGGCGGCACCCGCACCGACGAGCGTGTGGATCTCGTCGATGAACAGGATGATGTCGCCGCGGGTGCGGATCTCCTTGAGCACCTTCTTCAGGCGCTCCTCGAAGTCACCGCGGTAGCGCGAACCGGCGACGAGGGCACCGAGGTCGAGCGTGTAGAGCTGCTTGTCCTTGAGCGTCTCGGGCACCTCGCCCTTGATGATCCGCTGGGACAGGCCCTCGACCACGGCGGTCTTGCCGACGCCCGGCTCGCCGATCAGCACCGGGTTGTTCTTGGTGCGGCGGGACAGGACCTGCATGACCCGCTCGATTTCCTTCTCGCGCCCGATGACCGGGTCGAGCTTGCCCTCGCGGGCGGCCTGGGTGAGGTTTCGACCGAACTGGTCGAGCACCAGGCTGGTCGACGGAGCGGCCTCGCCGGGGGCACCGGTGCCGGCGGCGGCCGGCTCCTTGCCCTGGTAGCCGGAGAGCAGCTGGATGACCTGCTGGCGGACCCGGTTGAGGTCTGCGCCGAGCTTCACGAGGACCTGGGCGGCCACGCCCTCGCCCTCGCGGATCAGACCCAGCAGGATGTGCTCCGTGCCGATGTAGTTGTGCCCGAGCTGCAGCGCCTCGCGCAGGGACAGCTCCAGCACCTTCTTGGCTCGTGGCGTGAACGGAATGTGCCCGCTCGGCGCCTGCTGCCCCTGGCCGATGATCTCCTCGACCTGCTGGCGGACTCCCTCCAGCGAGATGCCGAGGCTCTCGAGCGCCTTGGCCGCCACGCCCTCACCCTCGTGGATGAGGCCGAGCAGGATGTGCTCGGTGCCGATGTAGTTGTGGTTGAGCATCCGGGCTTCTTCCTGCGCCAGGACGACAACCCGTCGTGCTCGGTCGGTGAACCGCTCGAACATCCCTGCTCCTTCACGTGCCGTGTCCGTCGCCGCCGCCCCTGCCGCGGAACCCCTGGAGGGGGTCGCCACGCCGAAGCTCTGTCGGACGCCAACGTGACCGTGCCATCACTCTATCGCCGTAGGCCGACACATTGCGGGTGTGCGCCATTGCCGCACCCCACCATCGGACCATGTCGGAGTCGTTGCGTGGTACTTGTCTACCCGCCGGGGACGCGTGTACCCGGCGCTTTTGCCCAACGCGAGCATCCGTCCCCGTGTTCCTGCTGGCGAGCCCGTACGCCAAGAGCGAAATCGACACACCATGCAAGTCACCCACCGTAGCTAGTCGGCTACGATGGGTGAAAGGCGCTGAAAGAACCCCAAAACGACCGCTCAGGCCGAAACCGGTCAACGAGCGCTAACGGCCGGCCTCGGCGTTGTAGCGGTCCACGATTTCCTGCTTGATGCGACCCCGGTCGGAGACCTTGATGCCCTTGTTCTGAGCCCATTCCCGAATCGCCTTGTTCTGCTCGCGATCGGCGGCTGCCCCACCGCGGCCGCGGGCACTGGCGGCGCGCCCTCCGACCACGACGCCACCCCGGCCGACCTTGGTCGCCGCACCGAGGAACGGCCCGAACGCGTCACGCAGCTTCGTCGCGTTCTTCTTCGAGAGGTCGATCTCATACTGAACGCCGTCCAGCGCGAACTTCACGGTCTCGTCGGCGTCCCCGCCGTCGATGTCGTCGACCAGCACGTGGATGGTCCGCTTGGCCACTGTCGTATTCCCTTCGAGGAAGCTCGCCCCGCGTTGTGCGAATGCAAAGATAACGCAATCAGGGTCCGCTTCGTCAACGGTACGCCGAAACTACCGCTACCGCACCAGCGGAAAGACACCGCGTTTCCCGAATGCCGGGCGCGACGGGCCGCACGCCAACGCGATCGATTCCCATCACACGCCTGCCGCCGGTGGCATTCCGTACTCCATCGCGCGCGGATAGTTCCCGATCAGGCATCCACACCCGGCACGCACACCGCAGCCAGGGCCGCGGGCAAGGAAGACAGGGCCTCGGAATCGGATAGGGCGATACGCCGACGCAAATCCGTGTCCGTCGCATTGCTATGCGTGACGAATGACAGGTGCAGCACCACCTTGCACAACTGCAACATGGCGGCTGCAGGTAGCAGAGGCCAACAGCCGCCCAGAGAGAGCCATGCGCGCCCGACCGGCCAATTCCGCGTTTTACGGCGCGACCTCGCAACTTCGGATTCGGTACTTTTGGCGGTGTGGATTTCGCAGCACACGCCTCCTCGTTCGGAGCTGCCGCCGACCTGTACGACCGCATCCGCCCCCGCTACCCGCGCGAGGCCTTGCAATGGGCTATACCGGAAAAATCCGAAATCTGCGATCTTGGTGCGGGCACCGGCATCCTGACCCGCCAGCTCCGCGACCTGGGCCATCACACCATCGCCGTCGAGCCGGACGACAAGATGCGCGCCAAGATCCCCGGTGAAGCCCGCAAGGGTGACGCCACCCACATCCCCCTGCCGGACGCGTCCGTCGACGTCGTCACCGCCGGGCAGGCCTACCACTGGTTCTACGGCGAGCCGGCGCACGCCGAGATCGCCCGCGTCCTCCGGCCCGGCGGCCGCTTCGTCCCGATCTGGAACATCCGCGACGAGCGCGTCCCCTGGGTCGCCGAGTCCTCCACCCTCTTCGACGGCGCCCGCGAGCGCGACGCGTTCGACGAGACGGCCGTGCAGGACTTCGGCCCCCTCTTCGGCCCCGTGGAGCGGGGGACGTTCGAGTGGAGCGCCACCCACACGAGGGAGTCGTTCCTGGAGCTGGTCAGGTCCCGCAGCTACTACCTGGTCTCGGGCGACGAGGCGCGGCGACGGCTCGAGGAGCAGCTGCTGGAGGTGCTGCCGCGGACCGAGGAGTTCGAGCTGCCGTACGTGACCTACGCGTACATCGGCCGCAAACGCTAACCGCGGTTGCGGTCGAAGATCAGTCGCAGCCCGATCAGGGTGAGCATCGGCTCGTGGTGCGTGACCGTGGCGGACTCGCCGATCACGATCGGGGCCAGGCCACCGGTCGCGACGACCGCCTTCACCGTGCCGCCCAGCTCCGCGGTGACACCCCGCACGATCCCGTCGACCTGCCCGGCGAAGCCGTAGACGACGCCGGACTGCAGGCACTCGACCGTGTTCTTGCCGATCACCCGCGGCGGCTTGACCAGCTCCACCTTGCGCAGCTGGGCGGCGCGGGCCGCGAGGGCGTCCACGGAGATCTCGATGCCGGGCGCCAGCACGCCGCCGAGGAACTCCCCGCGGGCGGAGACGACGTCGAAGTTGGTCGACGTGCCGAAGTCCACGACGATCGACGGGCCGCCGAAGAGCGTGAAGGCGGCCAGGGTGTTCGCGACCCGGTCGGTGCCGACCTCCTTCGGGTTGTCGATCGCCAGCTGGACACCCGTCCGCACGCCCGGCTCGACGATCACGGTAGGGACGCCCGGGTAGTACCGCTGCAGCATCGTGCGCAGGGAGCGCAGGGCCGCGGGGACGGTCGAGCAGGACGCGATGCCGGTCAGCGACACGGCGTCGGTGGCGAGCAGCCCCCGGTAGAGCAGGCCGAGCTCGTCGGCGGTGGCCCTCGCGTCGGTCTTGATCCGCCACGAGTGGACCAGCTTCTCGCCCTCGAACGTGGCGAGCACCGTGTTGGTGTTTCCGATGTCGATGCACAGCAGCACGCGGTGAGCCTAACGAAAGGCCCGCCAGCGGCGGGGTGAGCCTGGTCATCTACGATCCGGTTCCCATGATGCCGACGGCCCGCACGCTGCTCGCGCTCCTCCCGCTGGCGGCGCTGGTGTTCACCGCGTTCGCGCTGCGTCCGGGCAGTCTGGACGCCCGCCAGGCGGTCATCCGCGCGGCGGCCACGGTGGCGGGCGTCACGGTCGTCTTCGTCGAGCTGCTGTCGCTCGCGGGGTTGATCACGACCTGGCCGGTGATCGTCTACTGGCTGCTCTTCGCCGGCGTGTCGGCCTTCTTCGCCAGGCGCCACCTGCACGTTCCCCACCTTGTCCTGCGAAACTGGGACAAGGTGCTGCTGTCAGCGTTTGCGGCGTTGGTACTGGCTGAGCTGGTCCTCGCGCTCGCCCACTCGCCGAACAACTACGACTCGAACCACTATCACCTCACGAAGATCGAGCACTGGATCGCCGACGGCGACCTGGCCCCGTACGCCACGGTCCAGAACCAGCAGATCATCCTGGTCCCGGGCGCGGAGTACCTGCTGCTGCAGGCCCGGCTGCTGACCGGGGACGACTCGCTGCACAACCTGCTGCAGTGGGGCGTGTCGCTGCTGGCCGCCGTCGCCGTCTCCCGCTGCGCCGCCCAGCTCGGCGTCGGCCGCCTCGGCCAGCTCATCGCCGCCGCCGTCCTGCTCACCGCCCCGGCGGTCGCCCTGGAGGCCACCAGCACCCAGAACGACCTCGTCGTCACCGCGTGGGTCGCCTGCGCCGCCAGTCTCGCGCTCGACGGCGCCCGCCGGGTCGCCACCGCCGGCGACGTCCTGACCCTCGCCACGGTCGCCGGCCTCACCGCCGTCACCAAGTCGACCGGCCTCATGCCGCTCGCCCCGATCCTCGTCTTCTGGGGCATCTGCCAGCTCCGTCTCCGGCCGGCGCGGTCCGCGGTGACGTCCGAGGCTCCCGTGCCCTCAGACGGGCCCTCAGACGGGCCCTCAGACGGGCGTTCAGAGGGGCGTTCAGACATGGCGGGCGGCCGGACCGGGCAGTGGCTGCGCACCGCCGGCGCCGGCCTGGCGATCGTCGCCGGCATGGTCGTGCTCGCCGGGCCGGCCATGCTGCGCGTCAACGACGCGTTCGGCTCGCCGCTCGGGCCGCCCGGATACAGCGCCTCGCTGTCCACGGAGCGCAAGGACCCGCCGGCCGTGCTGGTCAACGGCCTGCGCCTGGCCGCCTCCACGCTCACCACGCCGTTCCCGGCGGTCAACGGCGTGGTCAGCGACGCCGTCATCGCCGTCGCGGACGTCGTGGGTGTCAACCCCAACGACCCGAAGATCACCCAGTGGCGGAGCGTCTTCCCCGGCACGCGCTGGAAGCCGGACGAGGACCGCTCGCCGTACCCCATCCAGTCCGCGCTGATCCTGAGCGCCCTCGTCGTCACGCTGGTGTGGCGGCGGCTGCCCCCGCTGCTGAAGGGCTACGCGGTCATGGTGCTCGGCGCGTTCGTCATGACCGCCGCGGTCGTCAAGTGGCAGGACTGGGGCAACCGGCTGATCCTGCCCGCGTTCGCGCTCGGCGCGCCGCTCGCCGGCTACTGGGCCGACCGCCTGCGCACCCACCGCGCCACCGCGGCCGCGCTCGTCGTCGTCATGGCGGCGGCGTTCGCGGCCGGCGGGATCTCCGTCGCGTACGGGCAGCCCCGCCGCCTCGTCGGGCAGGGCTCCGTCTTCACCCTCACCGACTGGCAGGAGCGCTTCGTCCGGCTGCCCGACCAGGCGGTGCCGTACCAGCAGGCGATCGGCGCGATCAAGGCCAGCGGCGTCCGGCGGGTCGGCCTGGTCATGGACGGGGACCTGTGGGAGTACCCGCTGCAGATCTCCCTGCCGGACGTCGAGCTGGTCGCGGTCGAGTCGGTGATCCCGTCCGCCCCGCCTGCACCGGTCTCGTCGGTGCAGGCGATCGTGTGCGTCTCCGGCGTCGAGCGCTGCGCCGCGGTGGTCCCGCCGGCGTGGAAGGTCCAGCGGTTCTCCGCGCTGGTCGCCGTCGCGTTCCCCGGGTAGGGGCTCAGAGGGGCTCAGAGGGGCTCAGAGGGCCTCAGTGGGTCCGCAGGTCCATCGCGATGTCGAGGATCGGCGAGGAGTGGGTGAGGCCGCCGACGGACAGGTAGTCGACCCCGGTGGCCGCGTAGTCCGCCGCCGTCTCCAGGGTCAGGCCGCCGGTCGCCTCCAGCTCGGCCCGGCCGCCGACCGCCGCCACGACCTCCCGCAGCAGGTCCGGCGCCATGTTGTCGAGCAGCAGGAACGTGGCGCCGGCGGTGACCGCCTCCACCGCCTCGCCGACCGTGGTCACCTCGACCTGGACCGGGACGTCGGGGAACGCCTCACGGACCCGGGCGTACGCCGCGGAGATGCCGCCCGCCGCCAGCTTGTGGTTGTCCTTGATCATGGCGACGTCGTAGAGGCCCATGCGCTTGTTGGTGCCGCCGCCGGCGCGGACCGCGTACTTCTCCAGGATGCGCAGGCCGGGCGTGGTCTTGCGGGTGTCGAGGACCAGGGCCTTGGTGCCGTCGAGCAGGTCGGCCCACCGGCGGGTGTGGGTGGCGACACCCGACATGCGGCACAGCAGGTTGAGGGCGGAGCGCTCGGCGGTCAGCAGGTCACGGGTCGGTCCGGTGACGGTCGCGAGCACCGTGCCGCGCACGACGGACGAGCCGTCGACGGCGTGGATCGCCACCTCGACGGACGGGGACACGGCCTCGAACACGGCGGCCGCGACGGCCAGGCCGGCGACCACGCCGTCGGCGCGGGCGACGAGCTCGGCGGAGTCCGTCTGGGTGGCCGGGATGGTCGCCACGCTCGTCACGTCGAGGCGGTCGGGGCCGAGGTCCTCGGTCAGGGTCCGCTCGACGATCTCGCCGACGGCGACCGGGTCGAGCCCGACCTTCCGCAACAGCGCTTCGGTCTCCGGGGTCACGCCGCCACCTCCGCTGCGCTCCGGCGTCGGCCTGACCCATCTACTGTGCCCATGATGCCCACCCCTCCGCTGCGCTCCGGTGCGGTCATTCGTCCTCCCACATCTCGGTCAGGGCACCGGCGGCGGCCACGAGGGGCGTCACGCGTCCTCCCACGTCTCGGTCAGGGCGCCGGTGTCGGACAGGCCGGCGAGGAAGTGGCCGCGGAACACGTCGCTGGCGTCGGGGAAGTCCTCGCGCCAGTGGCAGCCGCGGGTCTCCTGCCGCTGGTCGGCGGCGCCGAGGAGGGCGGCCGCGACGGTGAGCAGGTTGGTGGCCTCCCAGCCGGCGAGGCCGGGCGCGGCGCGGTCCAGCGCCAGCTTGGCGATCGCCTGCGCCGCCTGGTCGAGCGACTCGGCGCTGCGCAGCACCGAGGCGTGCGCCGACATGGCCGCCTGCAGCGGGCCGCGCAGCCCGGGGTCGGCGGTCCACGCCGGCAGGTCGCCGGCGACGGGGTCGGTCTGCGCGGGCAGGCCGCGGGCGATGTCCTCGGCGATCCGGCGGGAGAAGACCAGCCCCTCCAGCAGCGAGTTGGAGGCCAGCCGGTTGGCGCCGTGCACACCGGTGCAGGCGACCTCACCGCACGCGTAGAGGCCCGGGATCGACGTGCGGCCGTGCAGGTCGGTGCGGACGCCGCCGGAGGCGTAGTGCGCGGCCGGGGACACCGGGATGAGGTCCGCGGCGGGGTCGACGCCGGCCGCCCGGCAGGACGCCACGATCGTCGGGAACCGGCCCTCGAGGAAGTCCCGGCCGAGGTGGCGGGCGTCGAGCCAGACGTTGTGCGTGCCCTCGGCGCGCATGACCCGGTAGATGCCCTTGGCCACGACGTCGCGCGGGGCGAGCTCCGCGAGCTCGTGGCGGCCGACCATGAAGCGGTTGCCGTCGCCGTCGCGCAGGTACGCGCCCTCGCCGCGCAGCGCCTCGCTGACCAGCGGCTGCTGGGAGTCGCGGTTGTTGAGCGCGAGCGCGGTCGGGTGGAACTGGACGAACTCGATGTCGGTGACGGCGGCCCCGGCGCGCAGGGCGAGCGCGACCCCGTCGCCGGTGGAGACGATCGGGTTGGTGGTGGCGGAGTAGATCTGGCCCATGCCGCCGGTGGCGAGCACGACGGCCCGGGCGAGGACCGCGCCGACACCGTCCTCCGCGCCTTCGCCGAGGACGTGCAGGGTGACCCCGCAGGCCCGGCCGGCGGCGTCGGTGAGCAGGTCGAGGACGAGGGCGTGCTCGATGAGGCGGATCCACGGGTCGCGGTGGACGGCGGCGTGCAGGGCCCGCTGCACCTCGGCGCCGGTCGCGTCGCCGCCCGCGTGGATGATCCGGTTGGCGTGGTGGCCGCCCTCGCGGGTCAGCATGAGGGAGCCGTCGTTGTTGCGGTCGAACTCGGCACCCCAGCGGATCAGCTCGCGGACGCGGGTCGGCCCCTCCCGGACCAGCAGGTCGACGGCGGCGGTGTCGCACAGCCCGACGCCGGCGACGAGGGTGTCCTGGGCGTGTGCCTCGGGCGTGTCGAGCGGGTCGAGGACCGCGGCGATGCCGCCCTGGGCCCAGCGGGTCGAGCCGTCATCGATGTTGACCTTCGTGACGACGGTGACGTGCAGGCCGGCCTCGCGCAGGTGCAGGGCGGCGGTCAGCCCGGCGACGCCGGAGCCGATCACGACGACGTCGGTCGGCTCGGCCCACCCCGGCTGGGGCCCGGCGAGTCGGCGCGGTAGTACGGGCAGCTCCATCACTCCAGTCAAACATCACAACCAGGCATTGCGCGCCGTGCCGAGAATCACGCGAACGGCAAGGGGCCCGTGCCCAGTTTCTGGATGGATCCCTTCAGCGGGCGCGCGCTCATCAGGTAACACGCGAAGGTCTGGTCGCTGCCGAGCCAGGCGGAGCCGGTCTTGGGCCCGACGGCGGCGGCGGACAGGTCGGCCCGGTCGGCGGTCTCCGCCAGGCCGAGGTACCGCAGCCCGACGCTCGTGCAGCCCTTCGCCGACGCGTTGCGCACCGCGGTCTCGTCGAACGGCGCGTCCATCGGGGCGATCGAGTAGCTGCCGGAGTACTCGCCGTCGTGCGGGCCGGCGCAGCCGACGTACTTCAGCGCGGAGATGCACTCGATCGGCAGGCTCGGCCCGGCCTTGGCCAGGCTGCCCTCGCGGGTCGCGAACTCGTCGCCGGCCGGGCCGGTCACGGGGGCGACCGCGCAGCCGAAGAAGCCGTCCTTGGCCGGCGTGATCCACGAGGCGAGGATCTGGACCTTCGACTCGTGCCAGTTGCCGCCGAGGAACGCGGTGCCCTGCACGACGCAGGCGCGGCGGGCCTGGGCGTACAGGAGATTCTGGGCGATCGCGACGTCCTGGCCCTTGGCCTTGTCGAGGCGGTGCAGCAGGTCCTCGGTGGCCTGGCCGACGTGGAACACCTCGGCGGTGTGGGCGGCGGCGCAGTCGACGGGGCCGCCGGCCCACGGGAAGGCGGCCTTCGCGCCGGCCGCGTCGACCGACCAGCAGGAGCCGGCCTGCGGCGCGGCGGCGGGTGGGTTCTTCGGGATCTTCCGGTCGCCGTCGCGCAGCAGCCAGTAGGCGCCGCCCCCGGCGAGCGCGAGCACGACGACGATGAAGATGACCCGCCTCATGAGGAAGCAGTGTGCCATTACCGGCCGGTAACGTCACGACCCGTCTTGGACCGGGACGTCACCGGCTCGCTCCTAGACCGGGCGGTTACCGTTCGCCAGCAGGGAGCGGCTGACCGAGAGGTTGCCCTCCAGCATCAGGTAGCAGCGGGCGGTGCGGTCGCCGTAGCCCCACCGGGTCGGCGTCGCGGTCGACCAGGCGAACGAGATCTGCTTGTTGAGGTCGTACTCGGCGTCGGTGAGCCCCAGGTAGCGCGCCACGATCGTCTTGCAGCCGGGCTGCAGCAGCGCACGGCGGGCCGCGGCGTCGCTCGGATACGGCCGCGCGTCCGGCGCGTAGAAGGTGCCGGTGTACTCACCGTTGTGCAGCGTGTCGCACTGGACCGGGATGAAGTCCTCGATGCCGCCCTTGCTGTCGGTCGCGACCTTGACGCAGCGGAGCAGGGCCGGCTTGGAGCCCCGCAGGGTGTCCTTGAGGCTCGTCGTGCGCGGCGCGATCGTGTACGTGTCGTCGGAGACCTCGATCAGGTCGCACCGGTAGTAGCGCGCCTGACCGGTCCACTGCTTCGACGACGGCGGCAGCACCCGCAGCATCAGCCGGCCGTCGTGCCAGTCGGCGCCGAGGAAGTTGATGGCCTCGGCCTGGCAGGCGGTGAACGCGTCGATCAGGTCGGCGTCGGCCGGCACCGTCGACTTCTGCGCGATGGCGCCGGTGAACTCGCTGACCTTGAACGTCTCGCTGGCGTGCGACGCGGTGCACTCGACCTCGACCAGGTCGGGTCCGACGGCGAGCTTGTCGGCGTCACCCGAGAAGGTCCAGCACTCACCGGCGGAGGGCTTGGGCACGCTCGGCGCCGCGAGGGCGGTCCAGCCGTTGACGAGGTCGCCGTCCGTGCCCGCCGGATCCCCGCAGCCGGCGGCGAACAGCACCAGCGCCGCTGACAGCCCGGCGGTCCACCGCTTCATCGGCAGAACTCCCTCACCTCGTAGCACGGGCCCACAGTCTCGCAGAGGGGATCAAATCTTGCTCTGACCGAGGCCCTTGAGGGAGCGGATCGTGCTCTTCGTGCCGTAGAGCATCGCGTAGCACCGGGCGGTGCGGTTGCCGCGCAGCCAGTTCTCCTCGTCGACCATCCAGAAGCCGATGCCGACCTCCTGGTGGTTGTCCAGCATCTGCTGCGTCATGCCGAGGAACTTGGCGCCGAGCGCCTCGCAGCCGGTCCGCATCGCGGCGCGCCGCTCGTCGGCGTTCTTCGGGAAGGCCCGCTCGCCGGCCAGGTACGTGCCGACGTACTCCATGTTGTGCGTCTGCGTGCACGCCCTCGGCTCGTAGTCGTCCCAGGTCTTGCCGTCGGCCTCGTAGATCTCCTGGGCGCAGGTCAGCGCGATCGGCTTGTCGCCGGTGAGGTTGCCCTTGAGGCTGCTCGTGCGGCTGATCGGCTTGCCGGCGTCGCTCTGCACCTCGGCGAGGTCACAGCGGAAGTAGCGCCCGCCGCCGCTCCACTGCGTCGTCGACGGGGGCAGCACGATCAGCTCGAGGCGGGCGTCGTGGTAGTCGCCGCCGAGGAAGGTCTGCGCCTCGGTGTTGCACTTCGCCCAGGCGTCCTTGAGGTCCGCGCCCTTCGGCGGCGACGACGCGCTGGCCGCGGTGCCGCTGAGCTCGCCGACGAAGAACGTCTCGCTGATGTGCGCGGTCGTGCAGGAGGCCACGGCCGTGAAGGAGAAGACCGTGAGGGTGTCCGTCTCGAAGTACGGCACGGTGGTGTCGTAGCACGCGCCGACCGGCGGTGAGGGAACCTTGGGTGCGGCGAGCATGGCCCATTCGTCGACGAGGTTCTTGTCGACACCCGCGGGCGTCGAGCAGCCCGCCAGCATCACGACGGCGGCGACCGGTGCCACCGCCATGGCGAGCCGTCGAAAACGCACCATGATCCAACCCCTCCCCCGGCGCACACAGCGCGGGTGCAGTGTGCCAATGATCAATGTGGTTGGCAACCCGGCCCAACTGCCAGATCTAGGACAGCATCTACGCGATTGTGATCGGTAGACCCTTTGTACCCGCGCCCCGCAACGACGTCGTCACCGGCTTCGGCGGCCACACGAAACAGCGCACCCCGCGGTTGCCGAGCTCCCAGGCCGTCTTGTCATAGGGCCACATTACGAGACCGGTGCGGGAGCGGAAGTTCACGTCGTCCGGCACACCGGTGAAGCCCGCCACAACGGGGCGGCAGCCGGCGAGGTTGGCGTTGCTGCGGGCCTCGCTGTCGGCCGGGTATTCACCGTCCGGGGGCTCGTAGAGACCGGCGAACTCGCCCTCGTGCGGGGTCGTGCACGAGGCGGGGAAGATCCGGTCGATGTCGCCGGCGGCGCCGCCCGCCTTGGTGGTGACCTTCACACACCCGATGCGCAGCTCCCCGCCGTCGGGGCGCAGCGTGCCGCGCAGCGACGCGGTGCGGGTCGCGACGCTGAAGCGGTCGATGTCCTGCAGCGCCTGCAGGTCGCAGCGGAACCAGCGCGCCCCGGCGTCCCACAGCGACGGCTTCGGCACGTCCACGCTCAGCGACACCCGGCCGGTGCGCCAGTCCGCGCCCAGGAGGGCCTTCGCGTCGTCGGCGCAGCGTCGGTACGCGTCGCGCATGGCCGGGCTCCCGACGTTCGGCGGGGTGGCCCGCTCGGCGTCCGCACCGGCGAACCGGCCCACCGAGATCAGCTCGACCTCGTGCGGCTCGGTGCAGCCGACCGGCGCCGGCCAGCTCGTGACGTCGGCGCTCGCGGTGCCCGCCGGCAGCGCGTAACACGCCGGCGCGGTGGGCTCCTGCAGCACGGCGGCCGGCAGCATCGGCCAGCCGTTGACCAGGTCCTTGTCGGTGCCGGCCGGGGTCGGTCGCGCGCAGGCACTCAGCAGTGTCGCCACCGCCACGACCAGCACGACCGCGCGTCGCACCGCCACCTCCCCAGGTGCTTACGCCCGGAGAAGGTCTCCCCTCACAGGCTCGCCCACCATACCCGGTATGGCGTCCGCGGGATCGTGACCGAGTTCGATGATTCCGTTGGTGGCGTCGACGTGGACGATCCGCGGTTGGTACGTCCTTGCGGTGGCGTCGTCGAGCTGCGCGTAGGAGATCAGGATGACGAGGTCACCCGGGTGGACCAGGTGCGCAGCGGCGCCGTTGATCCCGATGACGCCGCTGCCGCGGGGCCCGGCGATCACGTAGGTCTCCAGCCGCGCCCCGTTGGTGACGTCCACGATCGCGACCTGTTCGCCGGCGAGCAGGTCCGCGGCGTCCATCAGATCCTCGTCGACCGTTACCGAACCGACATAGTGCAGATCGGCCTGCGTCACCGTCGCCCGGTGGACCTTGGACTTGAGCATCGTACGGATCACGGCATCTCCACTGCTTTGTCGCCTCTGTCGCGTCTCACGGCATCTCCACCGCGATGTCGCCCTGTTCACGGATGACGGCGGGTCCACCGTGATGTCGCCTCTGGTGCATCACGGCAGGTCCACCGCGATGTTGTCGATCAGGCGGGTGCCGCCGACCCAGGCCGCGGTCAGCAGCCGGCCGGGGCCGTGCGCGGGTGCCGGGCCCAGCATCGGATCGGTCAGGACGAAGTAGTCGAGCTTGACCTCGGGCTCCGTCGCGAACTCGGCGATCCCCACGGCGACGGGGTCCTCGCTGCGCGCCGCCTTCGTGAGCGCCCTGGACAGCACCAGCGCCGCCTGCCGCTCCGCCGGGGCGAGGTAGCGGTTGCGGCTGGACAGCGCGAGACCGTCGGGCTCCCGCACCGTCGGCACGCCCCGCACCACGATCGGCAGGTCGAAGTCGCGGACCATCGCCCGGATCATGCCGAGCTGCTGGTAGTCCTTCTCCCCGAAGTACGCGACGTCGGGGCGGGTCAGCTGGAACAGCTTGTTGACCACCGTCAGCACGCCGTGGAAGAACCCCGGCCGGCTGGCGCCCTCGAGCTCGTTGCCGGCGGGCCCGGGGTCGACCCGGACCGCGGGCGCACCCTGCGGGTACATGATCTCCGGCGTCGGCGTGAACGCGATGTCCACACCGGCCCGCTCCGCGATCGCCAGATCGGCTTCCACGGTGCGCGGGTAGCGCTCGAAGTCCTCACCCGGCGCGAACTGCAGCGGATTGACGAAGATCGTGAGCAGGACCGTGTCCGCTTCGGCGCGTGCGGCACGCAGGAGCTCGGCGTGCCCCTCGTGCAGCGCACCCATGGTCATGACGACAGCGACGGCGCCGCGCGCTCCCGCCCGCGCGACGGCGAGCTGCTCGCGGGTCTCGGCGACGATCATGGCTTACCTCCGGTGCCCTTGGCCTTCCGGCGGCCGCCGCGCTGCGCGGCGATCACCGGCACCTGCTTCTGCGCTGAGCCCTCCTTCTGTCCGGAGTCGCCGCCCTTATGCCCGGAGCCGCTGAGCACGTCGAGCAGCGGCTCGGCGTCCATCGGGCGGAGCCGGCCGGCGGCGATGACCCGGTCGGCGGTGCGCCGGGCGAGCGCCAGGTAGGGCGGCACCGACTCCGGGGCGACCGCGTCGAGGGCCCTGAGGTGCTTGGCGACCGTGCCGGCGTCGCCGCGGGACACCGGGCCGGTGATGGCGGCGTCGCCGAGGCGCAGCGAGTTGTCCAGCGCGGCGCCGAGCAGCGGGGCGAGGACCTGCTCCGGGTGCTGGACGCCGGCGTCGCGCAGCCGGTCGAGCGCCTCGTTGACGAGGGTGGCGAGGTGGTTGGCACCGTGGGCCAGGGCAGCGTGGTACAGCGGCCGCCGCTCCTCCTCGATCCACTCGACCTGACCGCCGAGGTCGGCGACCAGGGAGGCGGCGAGGTCACGCAGGTCGTCGGGGGCGGTGACGCCGAACGAGACACCGGCGGCGAGCCGGCCCAGGTCGACGGCGGTGCCGGTGAACGTCATCGCCGGGTGCAGCGCCAGGGGGCGCGCGCCGGCGGCGGCGACGGGCGCGAGGACGTCGAGGCCGTGGGCGCCGGAGGTGTGCGCGACGATCTGCCCCGCGCGCAGCGCGCCGGTCTCGACCAGCCCGTGCACCAGGCCGGCGAGCACGTCGTCGGGGACCGCCAGCAGCACGAGGTCCGCGGAGGCGGCGACCTGGTCGGCGGGGAGGAGCGCGACGCCCGGGAGCAGCTGCTCCGCGCGGGCCTTGGAGGCGGTCGAGACACCGACCGCGGCGACCACCTGGTGGCCGGCGTTCACGAACGCGGCACCGAGCACCGCGCCGACCCGCCCGGCACCGATGATGCCGATGCTTTGCCTGCTCAGGCTGCTTTTCATCGTGGCAGATCCAGTCCTCGAAAGTGGGGTACCGGTCGACCACGAGTATGCGTCGTGCGGGGCAAAGCGGACAGGACGTGTGGGATTGTCAACACGAGGTTTCAGACCCTTTACCGGCCTCGCGAGCAGCCGATAAAGGGTCTGAAACGACGTCGTCAGAGGCGGTGGTGCAGGTAGTCCTTGATCAGGGCCTTGGCCTCGCCGAGCACCGCGCGGTCGCCGTCCGGCGAGCGCCGGAACGCCATCTTGATCAGCGCGTCGGCGGCCTCGACCGCGATCGCCAGCACGAACTGGAGCCGCTCGGCGTCCACGATGCCGAACCGGCCGATGAGCAGCGCCGCGAGCTGCGACACGATGACGTCGTTGTTGTCCCGCTCGTCGTCGAGCAGGTGGATGTCCACGACGTCACCGAAGTGCAGCGTCCGGAAGCCCGGCACCGTGCGGTGCATGTCGATGTACTCGTCGATGGCCGCGTCGACCGCGTCCCACCAGTGCGAGATGTCCTCGTCGGCCAGCCGGGCGCCGAGGCGCTCCAGGTAGCCCTCCAAGCTGCGCAGCGTGAGCGCCTGCACGATCGCGCGCTTGTCCGGGAAGAACTGGTAGACCGAGCCGATCGCCACCCCCGCCCGCTCCGCGAGCAGCGTCGTGGTCAACCCGTCGTAGCCGACCTCGTCGACGAGCTCGGCGCACGCGTCGAGCATCCGCCCGACCCTCGCCACGCTGCGCCCCTGCACCGGAACCCGGCGCAGCGGCTTCGTCCCGGCACTGGCCACTGTCTGCGTCGCCACCCGGCAGTCCCCCCTCAAGCTCGTCCCTCTGAAACCTACTCACGTCAACGAGCGGGCGGGATCGGCGGATAGCCCATTTCACTCTTGTGGTTCAACGGGTCATTGACGGCGGGCATACGTGAAGGGTACTCAGGTTTCGTGACTTCTCCGTGGGCCAACTGGGCCGGCAACCAGACCGCGCGGGCGACGCGTGTCGCACACCCGTCGACCACCGCTGAGCTGGCCGTTGTGCTCCGCGCCGCGGCGGACGAGGGACTCCGGGTCAAGGCCGTCGGCTCCGGGCACTCCTTCACACCCACCGCTCTGACGGACGGCGTGCGGATCGAGCTCGACCAGATGGCGTCACTCGTCCGGGTCGAGGGCAACCTCGTCACCGTCCAGGCCGGCATGAAACTCGCGACCCTCAATGCCACGCTCGCCGCGCACGGCCTGGCCATGCCCAACCTCGGCGACATCGACGCGCAGACCATCTCGGGGGCGCTGTCCACCGGTACACACGGGACAGGCGCCGCATATGGGTGCCTTTCGACATTCATCGAGGCCCTTGAGCTGGTCACCGCCGACGGTGCGGTCGTGCGCTGCTCGGCGTCCACCCAACCGGACCTGTTCGCCGCCGCCCGGGTCAACATCGGCGCCCTGGGCGTGCTCACCGAGGTGACCCTGCGCTGCGTGCCGGCCTTCATCCTGCAGGCCGACGAGCGCCCGGCGCCGCTGTCCGACGTGTGGTCGGGCCTGGAGACCCACATCGCCTCGAACGACCACTTCGAGTTCTACTGGTTCCCCTACACCGACCGGGTCCAGATGAAGCGCAACAACATCGTGCCCGCCTCCGACCGTCCCCTCGCGGGCTGGCGCCGCTGGCTCGACGACGACTTCCTGTCCAACACCGTCTTCGGCGGCGCGTGCCGGCTCGGCCGGGCCCTGCCCTCGACCGTCCCCACAGTCAGCCGCGTGTCGGCCCGGGCACTGTCCGCGCGCACGTACACCGCCGCCTCGCACGAGGTCTTCTGCACCCCCCGCCGGGTCCGCTTCGTCGAGATGGAGTACGGCCTGCCCCGCGCCGCCCTCCGCGAAGCCTTCGACGGCCTCCGCTCGGTGATCGCCGGCCTGCCGTACAAGATCCAGTTCCCGGTCGAGGTCCGCTTCACCGCCGCCGACGACATCTGGCTCTCCCACGGCCACGGCCGCGACAACGCCTACATCGCCATCCACCAGTACGTCGGCGCCCCGTTCGAGGAGTACTTCCGCCGCTTCGAGGCCGTCACCACCCCCCTCGGCGGCCGCCCACACTGGGGAAAGATGAACTTCCGCGACGCGGAGTCACTGGCCGCGGCCTACCCACGCTTCACCGACTTCACCGCCCTGCGCGACAAACTCGACCCGGGCCGCCTGTTCGCCAACGCCTACACAGACCGCGTCCTCGGCGCCTGACCCCTCATTCCACCCGGCGCCTGACTCGCTGTTTCACACTCCCTGCACGGATCGCGCGTCACCCGCACCGCCACCGGACCTGCCATCCACGGGCGCCGATCCCCGCACGGATCGCGTCACCCACACCCGCACCACCACCGGACCTGCCTTCCACGGACGCGATCCCCTGATCCACTGCACGGATCGCGTCACCCGCACCGCCACCGGACCAGCTGTCCACTGACGCGATTCCCTGCGCGGATCGCGTCACCGCACCTGCGCCGCCCGAACCCGCGAGACCCGCGGCGCACGGGCGCGATGCGGTGGCCACGCCGTCGACACCTGCCCCTTCACCACGATCGACGCCCAGCCGACCGTTCGACCGAACCTGCGCCGCCACCGGACCAGCTGTCCACTGACGCGATTCCCTGCGCGGATCGCGTCACCGCACCTGCGCCGCCCGAACCCGCGAGACCCGCGGCGCACGGGTGCGATGCGGTGGCCACGCCGTCGACACCTGCCCCTTCACCACGATCGACGCCCAGCCGACCGTTCGACCAAAGCCTGCACGACCAGCGCCACCGCGCCCACCTGCGGCGATCCGCGTGCCCCCGCAGACCCCGACGCGATCCGAACGGCGGGCCGCCGGACTCGCCGGACACGCGGCTGCCATCACCGCGACGCGGCAGGCGCACCGCAGTGCGGCAGGCGCACCGCAGTGAGCAAGACGCCGAGCGGCCGAGGTCGGCGCGCAGGTCGTCGAGCGCGGCCCGCCGGACATGCGGCGGTCATCCGGCGACGCGGCAGGCACGCCGCGGTGAGCGCTCCGCCCGGCTCACCTGGCACGCTGCTGCCGGACCGACGAGATCTGCGGAGCCCGCGGGATCCCGACGCAATGCGACGTGGTGCGGTGCGCGCCCCCGCCGCCTGGCGCGTCGCCCGACCTGGCGCGTCGCCCGACCTGGCGCGTCACCCGACCTGGCGCGTCACACCGACCGGCATCCGACTGGCCGTTTGGCCAACGCCTGCACGGGTCGCGGCCCGACGTCTGAGGACACCTCGCCCCGCCGACGCCTGGCCGGTCACATCGACGGTAACACCGCCGGCCTAATCGGCCTCCGGGCTCGGCACCGGCTGTAACCGAGCGACTGCCTTGCCGCGTCGTGACAGCGATCTCCGGGCCGGCACGGTCGCCATCGCGTCGATGCGGCGACCGTGCGTATCCGGACTGATGGCTGTGCGTCGGCGACGCTGGCTGGTCACTCTCCCGGCGGGGTCGACTTCTTCGCCGAGGTGGCCTTCCGCGGGGCTGCCTTCTTGGCCGGGGTTGCCTTCTTCGCCGCGGTGGTCGTCTTCTTCGCCGCTGTCTTCTTGGCCGTCGTCTTCTTCGCGGAAGTGGAAGCGGAAGCCGCCGTACCGCCCTCGGCGCTCTTCGTGGCCTTCTTCGCCGCACGCTTCTTCGGCGCCGGACCCTTTGCCCGCTTCTCGGCCAGCATCTCGCTCGCCTCGTCCACCGAGAGTGACTCGACGGTCTGGTTGCGGCGCAGCGACGCGTTGTGCTCGCCGTCCGTCACGTACGGGCCGAACCGGCCGTCCTTGATGACCAGCGGCTTCTCGGTCGCCGGGTCGGGGCCCATCTCGCGCAGCGGCGGCTTGGCAGCGGCGCGGCCGCGGGTCTTCGGCTGCTGCAGCAGCACCATGGCCGCGTCGAGCGAGATCGTGAAGAGCTGGCCCTCGTTCTCCAGCGAACGGGTGTCGGTGCCGCGCTTGATGTACGGCCCGTACCGGCCGGGCGAGGCGATGATGTCCACGCCCTCGGGGTCCTTGCCGACGAGCCGCGGCAGGGTCAGCAGCTGCAGGGCCTCTTCGAGGGTCAGGTGCTCCGGCGACTGGGTGGACAGCAGCGAGGAGTTCTTCTCGCCGGTCGACACGTACGGTCCGTAGCGCCCCGACTTGAGGACGATCGGCTCGCCGGTCTCGGGGTGCTCGCCGAGCTTGCGCTCGCCGCTGGCGCCGCCGACGAACAGCTCCGCGACCTTCTCAGGGGTGAGCTCGTCCGGGGCGAGCCCGTCCGGCACGGTCGCGCGGTCGCCTTCGTCGCCCTCGGGCTGGTCAGCGAGGAAGCGCTGCAGGTACGGCCCGTACCGCCCGACGCGCACGACGACGTCGCGGTTGGCCTCGTCGCGGAACAGGGGGATCGAGTTGATCCCGCGGGCGTCGATCTCGCCGAGGCGCTCGGTGACCATGCGCTTCAGCCCGCCTTGGCGGGGCACCGACCCTTCGTCGCCCGTGTCTCCACCGAAGTAGAAGGGGCGCAGGAAGTCCACGGCGCTCTCGTCACCGTTGGCGATCTCGTCGAGGACGTTCTCCATCGACGCGGTGAAGTCGTAGTCGACCAGGCGCGGGAAGTGCTTCTCCAGCAGCCCGACCACGGCGAACGCCAGGAACGACGGGATCAGTGCCTGGCCGCGCTTGAACACATAGCCGCGGTTGTTGATCGTCTCCATGATCGAGGCGTACGTGGAGGGGCGCCCGATGCCGAGCTCCTCCATCACCTTGACCAGCGAGGCTTCGGTGTAGCGGGCCGGCGGCTGGGTGGTGTGCCCGGTCGCGGTCAGCCCCTTCTCGGTCAGCGTCTGGCCCTTGACCAGCACCGGCAGGCGCCGCTCGGCGTCCTCGGCCTCCGCGTTCTCGTCGTCGGAGGATTCCACGTACACGCGCAGGAAGCCGGGATCGGTGATGGTCTTGCCGGTGGTGCTGAAGTCGACCGACTCGCCGGCGGGGGTGGTCGCGTTGATCCGGACGGAGGTGCTGTTGCCGACCGCGTCGGTCATCTGCGACGCGATGGTGCGCTGCCAGATCAGCTCGTACAGGCGCAGCTCCTCGGCGCTGAGCTCCTTGGCCACGTCGCCGGGCGTGCGGAAGCTGTCGCCGGCGGGGCGGATCGCCTCGTGCGCCTCCTGCGCGTTCTTGACCTTGCCGGTGTAGCGGCGCGGCTGCGGCGGGACGGCGCTCGGGCCGTAGAGGTCGAGGATCTGCTTGCGGGCGGCGGCGATCGCGGCCTCGGACAGGTTCACCGAGTCGGTTCGCATGTACGTGATGTAGCCGTTCTCGTACAGCCGCTGCGCGATCCGCATGGTCTGCGCGCTGGACAGCCGCAGCTTGCGCGAGCCCTCCTGCTGCAGCGTCGAGGTGATGAACGGCGCGGCGGGCTTGCGCCGGTACGGCTTCTCCTCGACCCGGGTGACCGTGAACGGCCGGCCCTCCAGGCGGGCGGCGAGGCCGCGGGCGCCCTGCTCGTCGAGGTGGATGACGCCGGCGTTGGGCCGGACCTTGCCGGTCTCCGGGTCGAAGTCGCGGCCGGTGGCGACCTTGTCGCCGTCGATGGCGAGCAGCGTCGCGTTGAACGTGCGGGTGTCGCCGTCGGGCAGGAGCTTGGCGAGGATGTCCCAGTATTCGGCGGAGCGGAACTTCATCCGCTGCCGTTCCCGCTCGACCACGATCCGGGTGGCGACCGACTGCACGCGGCCGGCGGACAGGCCGCCCTGGACCTTCTTCCACAGGACGGTGGACAGGTCGTAGCCGTAGAGCCGGTCGAGGATGCGCCGGGCCTCCTGGGCGTCGACGAGCGCGCGGTTGATCTCGCGCGGGTTGGCGACGGCGGCCTGGATCGCCGGACGGGTGATCTCGTGGAAGACCATCCGCTTGACCGGGACCTTCGGCTTCAAGGTCTCGAAGAGGTGCCAGGCGATGGCCTCGCCCTCGCGGTCCTCATCGGTGGCGAGGTAGACCTCGCTGGCCGACTTCAGCAGTTCCTTGAGCCGGGTGATCTGCTTGCGCCGGTCCGCCGAGATGACATAGACCGGGGTGAAATCGTTGTCGACGTCGACGCCCAGGTAGGCCCACGGCTTGCTCTTGAGGTCCTCGGGCATGTCTTTCTTGCCCACAGGCAGGTCACGGACGTGGCCGAAGCTCGCCTCCACGACGTAATTCGGGCCCAGGTAGCCCGAAATCGTCTTGGCCTTCGCCGGCGACTCGACGATCACCAGCCGCTTCGTGTTGGCGGAGTTCGGCACAGCTCTCCCCGGTGCGGACGGACATGTGTCAAACGTAACGCGCGCTCTCGCGCCGAGTTGCGCAATGCGGCACCCGGCGGTCGGCTCGCGACACGCCGATCGGCGCCACGGTACACCCAAGCAGAAGCGCTACCTGCCCGATCTTGCGATCGTGTCGCATCGGCTGCCGTATTTGTCACGCTTTGTCGTACGGCGGTGACCCCGATGGCGGGTGGAATCACACTGCGCGCCGACTGGCCAGCCTACCCCGCGGTCACCTCGGCCAACTCGCGTTCGGCGCCCCGGCCGGTGGCTCACCGACAAGTTCCGCGAGGCGTGTCACGCGTCGCAGTCCCACGATCCGGTACGCGGGTCCGCCGGCTTTGGGACCGACGAACACCGCGATCAATCCGACGGCCGCCAGGGCATCTCCGATAGCGACCCAGTTGTCCGCGATTCTCCTGTTGATGGAGGTTTCATCGGTTTTGTCCTGCTGCGTCGGTACCGCGGGAGCCTCGGCAGGCGGTTCGGTGACGGCGTCGAGCTCGACGGTGGGCAGGTCGGCGACCCCGGAGTCTGGCCACTCGTCGCGGACGTCGTCGACCCAGTCCTCGACCTCCACGCCCAGGTCGACGGGGCCGGGGTCGAATCCGGAGATGAGCGGTGCGGCCTTCTTCTTCGCCTTCACCCGGGGCTTGCCGGGCAGGTCCTCGATCTCGTCCAGGCCTTCGTCGCCGGCCGGCTCCGCCCCGTCTCCTGTTCGGGGCTTGCCGGACGCGTCCTCGACCGCTTCGACGCCGGCCGCAGCCGACCCGTCGTCGCCGGCATCACCCACGTCCGCCGGACCCTGGCCTGCGGCGCTTCGTCCGGTCCGCCGCGCCTCGATTCCCGCTCCGGCCCCGTCGGCGTCCGTGCCGCTCCCCGCCCCGGACATTTCCGAGATGTCGCCCGCCGGGTCGAATGGGATCACCTGGTCGTCCGCCGCTTCGGGATCGACGTCCTCGTCTGTCAGGGCGGGGCGGCTCGGGGCGAGGCGGAGCAGGTAGGCGCGCTGGCCGTCCCAGGATCCCGCCGCCGCGACCCACAGCCGCAGCCGCCGGCCGTCGAGCACCAGGTCGGGTGGGGAAACTTTCGTGGTGCCGTCGAGCCAGCGGGCCGCGAGCGGGGCCAGCAGCGCCGCGTACGCCGTCCGGACGGTCCACCGGTCCTCGACGCCGGTCGGCTCGCAGGACACGACCAGGCCCCGCTGCTCGCACTCGGCGCGCAGCACGTCGGCCCGCCAGGCGTCCTCGACCTCGATCGACACCTTCGCGGTGCCGCCCATCCTGCCGACCTCGCCCGCGCCGGCGAGCAGGCCTTCCAGGTCCATCGGGGTGGGCGGGCGCGCCTCGACCCCGAACAGCGACAGTTGCCGGCTCCGAGCCGGCGTCACCGACACTCGGGCACCTCGTTGAAGGCCTTCTGCAGGTCCTTCTGCCTGACGTGCTGCGGGTCGATGGCGCTCTGCTCGTACTCCTCCTTGAGCACCGCGAACGTGGATCCGACCGAGGTGTAGAACGCCTTCGCGTCGGCGGTCTGCAGGCCCTGGACGGAGCGCTTCGCGTTGCCATACGCGTCGCGGGCCTTCGCCAGCGAGCCGGTGAACTGCTGGGCGACCTTGTCGCCGCCGGAGACGTCCGGCACGCCGGCGCCGTTGATCCCGGCCCGGGCCTTCTCGCTCGCGGTCTCGGCGCCGGCGAGCAGGTCGACGATGTTGGTCTTGGTCTGCGCGGCGGTCGTCGCCGACTGCAGCTGCTGCTGGGCCTTCGTCGTCAGGTCGGCGATCTCGGTCCGCCAGGGGGTGAGCGCCGTGCACACCTGCTGCGCCCAGTGCTTGGGGGCGATGTCGCCGCTGCCGTCGTCGCCGCAGCCGCTCATACCCGTCGAAACGACGACAATGAGGGCGGCTGTGGCGACGGCGCGGAAGTGCATGGATGGAAGCCTAGAACCGATCGTCTGTTCGACAAATACGACGCCCCGGCCGGATGGTCCCGGCCGGGGCGTCGGATCGGTGGAGGGTCAGGCGGTGACCCGCTCCGGCGTCGTCTCCTGCGCGTTGGAGTCGTCGCCGTTGCCGGCGTCGACCGCGACCGGCTTGCGCTTGCTGATGAGCACGGCCACGGCGACGACGAGCGTCGCCGCGATCGCGATCGCGAAGCGGACCGCCGGGCTGCCGTCGCCCGTGGTGTAGACGACCACGGCGGGCGCGATGAGCAGCGCGACCAGGTTCATGACCTTGATCAGCGGGTTGATCGCCGGGCCGGCGGTGTCCTTGAACGGGTCGCCGACGGTGTCGCCGATGACCGTCGCGGCGTGCGCCGGGGAGCCCTTGCCGCCGTGCGTGCCGTCCTCGACGAGCTTCTTCGCGTTGTCCCACGCGCCACCCGAGTTGGACAGGAAGACCGCCATCAGCGTGCCCGTGCCGATCGCACCGGCGAGGTACGCCGCGAGCGGGCCGACGCCGAGACCGAAGCCGACCGCGATCGGCGCCATCACCGCGAGCAGACCCGGGGTGATGAGCTCACGCTGGGCGTCACGGGTGCAGATGTCGACGACCTTGCCGTACTCCGGGCGCTGGCTGTAGTCCATGATGCCCGGGAACTCGCGGAACTGGCGGCGCACCTCGAACACGACCGCGCCGGCCGAGCGGGCGACGGCGTTGATCGCCAGGCCCGAGAAGAGGAACACGACCGCCGCGCCGATGAGCAGGCCGACCAGGTTGCCCGGGTTGGCCACGTTCAGGAACTTGTCGACCTCGACCTGGCTGAACTCCTTGAGGATCGAGTCCGTGTAGGAGCCGAACAGCGCCGTGGCGGCGAGCACCGCGGTGGCGATCGCGATGCCCTTGGTGATCGCCTTGGTGGTGTTGCCGACCGCGTCGAGCTCGGTCAGCGTGCGGGCGCCGCGCTCGTCGATGTCGCCGGACATCTCGGCGATGCCCTGCGCGTTGTCGCTGATCGGGCCGAACGTGTCCATGGCGACGATGACGCCGACGGTGGTCAGCAGGCCGGTGCCGGCCATGGCGACCGCGAACAGCGACAGGGTGATCGAGCCGCCGCCGAGCAGGAACGCGCCGAACACGCCGGCGCCGATGACCAGCGCGGAGTAGACGGCCGACTCGAAACCGACGCTGATACCGGCGAGCACCACGGTGGCGGGACCGGTGAGGGCGCTCTTGCCGATGTCCTTGACGGGGCGGCGCTCGGTCTCGGTGAAGTACCCGGTCAGCGCCTGGACGATCGCGGCGAGCACGATGCCGATGAGGCAGGCGATGATGGCGGTCACGTGCGGGCCGAACGGCGGCGCGTCGTCGCCGGTGAGCCCGACGATCGCCTTGAGCGAGTCGGTCTGGCCGTGCAGGCCGGCCCACGTCTTGGGCAGGTAGACGACCGCGGCGACGGCCACCAGGATCGCGGAGACGGCGGCGGAGATGTAGAACGCCCGGTTGATGGCGACCAGGCCGTTGCGGTCGGAGGGGCGCAGGCGGGTCAGCGCCACACCGAGGATCGCGACGATGACACCGATCGTCGAGACGATGAGCGGGAAGACCAGGCCTTCCTCGCCGAACGCGGCCCGGCCGAGGATCAGCGCGGCGACCAGGGTCACGGCGTAGGACTCGAACAGGTCCGCGGCCATACCGGCGCAGTCACCCACGTTGTCGCCGACGTTGTCGGCGATGGTGGCGGCGTTGCGCGGGTCGTCTTCCGGGATGCCCTGCTCGACCTTGCCGACCAGGTCGGCGCCGACGTCGGCGGCCTTGGTGAAGATGCCGCCGCCGACCCGCATGAACATCGCGAGCAGCGCGGCGCCGAAGC
This sequence comes from Dactylosporangium sp. NPDC050588, assembly GCF_040654975.1. Taxonomy (NCBI): domain Bacteria; kingdom Bacillati; phylum Actinomycetota; class Actinomycetes; order Micromonosporales; family Micromonosporaceae; genus Dactylosporangium; species Dactylosporangium sp. NPDC050588. Next base: position 60,597 of record NZ_JBFAJA010000032.1, read on the forward strand.
CGAAGCCCTCCAGCACGGTCGGGGCGTCGCTCTTGAAGATCAGCACGACCAGCGCCGCGCCGAACAGGCCGAGGCCCACGGTGAGGAAGCCGACGACGCCACCGGTGCGGAAGGCGATCTTCATCGCCTTCTCCCGGCCGCCGTCTTCTCGGGCCGCCGCCGCGACGCGCAGGTTGGCGCGGGTGGCCAGCGCCATACCGGCGCCGCCGATGAAGGCCGAGAAGACCGCGCCGACGATGAAGAACGCCGACCTTCCGATCTTGACCATGGTCTCGTTGTCCCCGACGTCACCCACGGGGAGCAGGAACAGCACCACCACGGCGATGACGACGAAGATGCCGAGGGTCTTGAACTGGCGAGTGAGATACGCGGTCGCGCCCTCCTGCACCGCCCCGGCGATCTCCTGCATCTTCGGGGTGCCCCGACCAGTCGCGAGCACAGCCTTGACCAGCGCGGCCGCGAAGCCCAGCGCCACGAAGGCGATGACGAGCGCGACGACGACGTAGGTCAGGTTGTTCCCGCTGAGGGAAATCTCGTCGGCTGCGACGAGTGTTGCGGACATTCGTTGTCCTCCTGTACCGACACATGACAGCGCCGCGAGCGGTCAGGCCGGCGGCGGGTTCTCCCAAGGGAGCCGTGCTGGACGGTCGAGGTACCCAATGACCAGGCCCGTCATACACGATCGCCGTACTCTAGCCGCAGAGCGTGTCTGTGGTCACACCGACTTGCGCGTTTCAAGAGATCGCTTTTTGTCGATGGTCCGGTTTGTGGCGCGCTTCACTCGATTGGGCGTTCCAGGCGGCCACTCCGTTGAGCGCTCCCACGGCCGTCTCGCCCGGGCGCTCCGGCGGCTCTACTCCGTCGGGCGCTCCAGCGGCCACGACATGCGCACCTGCGTGCCGACGCCTTCGCCCAGCTCGGAGACGTTGAGGTCATCGACGAGCCCGGCGAGCAGGGCAAGCCCCATCCTCGCCGCGACCGCCTCCTCCGCGAGGAGGTCAGGCGGGGTGGTCAGCGGCAGCGCCGGGTCCGACAGCACCATGACTTCATCCCCGGTCTCACCCTCGGCGCGGGTCACCATCGCCCCGTTCGCCGCCCGGTCGACCACCAGCACCGTGAACCGGTCGCCGTCGGCCATCGCGACGTCGACCAGGTCGTCCAGCCCGTGCGAGCGGTGCAGCGCGACGGCACGGGAGCACGCCTCACCGATGGCGAGCCTGACCTCTTCCAGCAGCTCCTCGGCGACACCGGCGCGCCGCGCGACGGCCACACCGACCAGACGGGCGGTGCGGACGTGTGCGGCCGCCGGCGAGAACGACAGCCTGACTGTGGGCATGAACCTACGCCGTGGGTTCGGTGTCCGAGCCGGCCGCGGCGGTCGCGGCGGCCACGGAGTCGTACAGGGAGAACACCCGATCCAGGGCGGTGATCCGGAAGATCTTCAGGAGCCTCTCGTGCGCGCACACCAGCCCGAACGTGCCGTTGACCGCCCGCAGCCGCTTCAACGCGCCCACGAGCACACCGAGCCCGGTCGAGTCGAGGAACTCCACCCGGCTCAGGTCGACCACGACATGGCGGGCACCCGTCTCGACGAGCTCGACCAGCTTCTCGCGAAGCCGTGGCGCGGTGTACACATCCACCTCACCGCCGACTTCGAGCACTGTGTGGTCGCCGGAGTCGTACGTCGACAACGACAGCTCCATGCGGACCTCCTCTTCTGGCGGGTGCTGCGCACAATGAGTCTCTCGGGCATCTAACCATCGACGCCTCCGCAAGGCGACGCGTCCACCCTGTTTCCCACAATTGCCACACGTGTATCACGCCGTCTTCTTCGAACATCTGTCTTAGAGTGCTCGACGTGACGGCCGTACTTCCGCACTCTTTCCTACCGTCCCACCGCGCCGAGTCGCTCACCCACGTCGAGCACGTGCCGCCCCGCGCCGGGTCCACCGCCGCGTGGCCGTCGTGGGCGCCGCCCTCGCTGCGCACCGCCTTCGAGGCCCGCGGCGTCGCCCTCCCGTGGACCCACCAGGCCACCGCCGCCGACCTCGCGTGGTCCGGCACCCACACCGTCGTCGCCACCGGCACCGGTTCGGGCAAGTCCCTGGCGTACCAGCTGCCGGCCCTCTCCGCGCTGCTGCGCGACGCCAAGGCCACGGTGCTCTACATCTCGCCGACCAAGGCCCTGGCCGCCGACCAGCTCCGCTCGCTGCGAGCCCTCGACCTGCCGGACACCCGCCCCGCCACCTTCGACGGCGACACCTCCCGCGAGGAACGCGACTGGGTCCGCCAGCACGCCCGCGTCGTCCTCACCAACCCCGACATGCTCCACCACGGCATCCTGCCCAACCACGCCTCGTGGACCCGCTTCCTGCGCGGCCTGCGCTTCGTCGTCGTCGACGAGTGCCACACGTACCGCGGTGTCTTCGGCTCCCACGTCGCCCACGTCCTGCGCCGCCTGCGCCGGGTGACGGCCCGCTACACGCCGCGCGGCCTGCCGTCCCCGTGCTTCGTCCTGGCGTCCGCGACCTCAGGCGACCCGCAGTCCTCCGGCTCGCGCCTGACCGGCCTGCCGATGACCGCAGTGACCACAGACGCATCGCCACGCGGCGGGGTGACGTTCGCCCTCTGGGAACCCCCACTGCTCCCACCGCCCCCCGACTTCTCCGGCATCAGCGAAGCCGAACTCCTCCTCCCTGACGACCCCACCCTCATGACCACGGTCGCGGAACGCACCACACCCGCCGTCGCCACCCGCCCTTCCACCACACCGCACACCTCTGTCCCCGCCCCCGCGACCGCAGGCGACTCCACAACCGCGGCTCATAGCTCCACCACCGCCGGCGCCCCCGCAACCACGCGCAGGTCCACGACCGCGGCCAACCCAACCGCAGCTCACAGCTCCACCACCGCCGGCGCCCCCGCAACCACCCGCAGCTCCACGACCGCGGCCAACCCAACCGCAGCTCACAGCTCCACCACCGCCGGCGCCCCCGCAACCACGCGCAGGTCCACGACCGCGGCCAACCCAACCG
>NZ_JBFAJA010000032.1:63728-117242 GCF_040654975.1 Dactylosporangium sp. NPDC050588
CCGCAGCTCACAGCTCCACCACCACCGGCGCCCCCGCAACCACCCGCAGCTCCACGACCGCGGCCAACCCAACCGCAGCTCACAGCTCCACCACCACCGGCGCCCCCGCAACCACCCGCAGCTCCACGACCGCGGCCAACCCAACCGCAGCTCACAGCTCCACCACCGCCGGCGCCCCCGCAATCGCGCGCAGGTCAATACCCACGGGCGGCGGCGTCGCAACCGCAGCGGGCGGCGGTGGCGGGGCGGCGCGTGACCTCACAGGCGCGGGGCGAGACGCGGAGCCGGTGCGACGGTCGGCGCTGCGGGAGACCGCCGACCTGCTCACCGAGGCGGTCATCGCCGGCGTACGGACACTCGCCTTCGTCCGGTCCCGCAAGGGCGCCGAGGTGGTGGCGAGCATGGCAAGGCGCTCGCTCGACCAGGCCGTGCCGGGCCTCGGCGACCGGGTCGCCGCCTACCGCGCCGGCTACCTCCGCGAAGAGCGCCGCGCCCTCGAACGCGACCTCATGGACGGCACCCTGCTCGGCCTCGCGTCCACCAACGCCCTGGAGCTCGGCGTCGACCTCGTCGGGCTCGACGCGGTCCTCATCTCAGGCTATCCAGGCACCCTCGCCTCCCTCTGGCAGCAGGCGGGCCGCGCCGGCCGGGCGGGCCGCGACGCACTGTGCGTGCTGGTCGCCCGGGACGACCCGCTCGACACATACCTCGTGCACCACCCGGAGGCCCTGTTCGGCAAGCCGGTCGAGGCGACGGTCCTCGACCCCGGCAACCCGCACGTCCTCGCGCCGCAACTGTGCTGTGCCGCCACCGAACTGCCGCTCACCCCGGCGGACCTGCCGCTCTTCGGGCCGACCGCCGAGGCCACGCTCGACGCCCTGGTCGCCGCGGGGATCTTGCGGAAGCGACCCAGCGGCTGGTACTGGACGGAGCGCCACCGCCCGGACGTCGACCTCCGCGGGGCGGGCGGCGGGCCGATCGCCGTCGTGGAGGAGGCCACCGGCCGCCTGCTCGGCACGGTCGACACCGGCTCCGCACACCATCAGGTCCACACCGGGGCGGTCCACCTGCACCAGGGCGTCTCGTACGTCGTGGACAAGCTCGACCTGGCCGACTCCGTCGCGCTCGTGCACGCCGAGGAGCCCGACTGGAGCACCCATCCCCGCGACGTCACCTCCCTCACCGTCCTGTCGGTCCGCCAGACCCGCACGACGGGCCCGGTCACGCTCTCGCTCGGGGAGGTCGAGGTGACCTCCCAGGTCGTCAGCTACCAGCGCCGCCGCATCACCAGCGGCGAGGTCATCGACACCTGCCAGCTCGACCTCCCCGAACGCATCCTGAAGACCGTCGCCGTCTGGTGGACCGTGTCCCCCGAGGCGCTCGACGAGGCCGGCATCGCGGAGGTCGACTGGCCCGGCGCCCTGCACGCCGCCGAGCACGCGTCGATCGGCCTGCTGCCGCTCGTCGCGACCTGCGACCGCTGGGACATCGGTGGCCTGTCGACCGCGCTGCACGCCGACACCGGCCTGCCGACCGTCTTCGTCTACGACGGGCATCCCGGCGGCGCCGGCTTCGCGGAGCGCGCGTTCGACGTGGCCACCGACTGGCTCGGCGCCACCCGTGCCGTCGTCGCCGAGTGCCGCTGCGAGCAGGGCTGCCCCTCGTGCGTGCAGTCCCCCAAGTGCGGCAACGGCAACAACCCTCTCAACAAGCACGATGCGGTCCAGGTCCTCTCGCTCGTCCTCGCGTCGCTGTAGTCATCTGTCGTCGTCAGCGTCGCCGGTGCCGGTGGCCCACACCGGCCCCGCGCGGGCGCTCGCCTTGCCGCCGGCCATCCCGTCGCCCAGGCGGACCTCGACGGTCACCCGCACCTCGAACCAGTCGACCGCGCAGCTGACCAGCCTCGCGTCATTGGCCGTGACCGCCCGGCCGGCGACCGCGCAGGCCACCTCCGGACCGTCGATCGCCCACACCGCCCCGGCCAGCGCACCCGCGTCGGCCGCGTTCTGCGCCCGGTGCCGCGCGACCTTGGCCCCGCCCAGGCCGATCCCGGCGAGCAGCGCCCCGACGAACGCGACCCCGAGCACCACCATGAGCAGCGAGATCGACCCGCGATCCCGAGCCCCGGCCGCCTGTCGCCGCCCGGTCATGAGGACTCCGCTCCGGGTTCGATCAGGGCGGCGGCCTCCTCCTGCAACGTGATCGACGGCAGCGGGCCGAGGCCGACCCGCTGGCGCACCGTCACGCGGACGAGGTCGCCGTCGCGCTGGACCGAGATCGTGGCGCCCGCCGGCATGGCGCCGCGGGACGCCCCCGGCTCGCCGCGGGCCGCCGCCCGTGCCGCCAGCCCCGCCGCGTCGGTGAGGCGCACCTTGGCCGCGAAGGCGCTCCACCCGGCGACGAAGATCAGCAGCAGGACGACGACTCCAGGAAGTGTCACGGCGAACTCGACCGTCGCCGATCCGCGGTCGTCGGCCCGGCCGTTGCGGAGCGTCCATCTCCGCCGGCGCCACGGACCCCCACGGCAGGCGCCACGATCCCGGTCGTCTCTCATGCCAGCGCACCGCCGATCAGGCGGAACATGGCGTCGTACGTCGAATCCGACACGACCACCCTCAGCAGCACCGCGGCGAGCGCCACCCCGACGCCGATGACCAGGACGTATTCGATGCTGTGCGACCCACGGTCTTCCCGGCGGAAGGCACGAAGACGGGCGCGGAGGTTGTGCACTGGTGCTCCTTCACGATGACGCTGAACCAAACTGATCGATGAAATGAAATACGAATCACAGGGCGCTTACCACGTCGCGGATGATGGCGGCGACCACCGGCACGACCCCGATCAGCACGAACGCGGGCAGGAAACACACCCCGAGCGGCAGCACCACCAGCACGCCGACCCGGCGCGCCGACGCCTCGCCGGCCGCGGCCTTCGCCACCCGCAGGTCCGCCGCCTGCCGCTCCAGCGCCTGCGTCAGCGCCGTGCCCCGGTCGGCGCTGCGGGCGGCGACCCGGGAAAGCCGCCGCCCGCCGGGCAGATCGGCCAGGTGCGCCCAGGCATCCCGCGGCGTCGCACCGAGCCGCAGTGCCCGTCCGACGAGCGTCAACCTGGCCCCGACCGGCCCGCCGACCGCCTCCCCGACCACGATCGCCGCACGATCGGGTGGCGCGCCGGTCCTCAACGCGGCGGCGAGCAGATCCGTCGCGAACGGCAGATCACCCCGGGCCATCGCCCGCTCCCGCCGCACGTGCGGTGACTCGACCCGCCGCAGCATCCGCTCCGCCGCGACCGCCGACACGACGCCGGCCACGACACCCACGAACCCGCCCAGCAGCAGCCCGGCGGCCAGGCCACAACCGATCGCGTACAGCCACCGTCGCCCCCGGCCCATCACCGCACCTCCGCGACGACGGACCCGACCATCCGCCCGGTCCACAACATCCCGGCGCACTGCAACGCGACCGCGACGATCGCGCACGCCGCACCGAGCGGCGTGTGCAGCAGCTGCCCGACGGGGTCGACCCCGATGCTCGCGCCGAGCCACAGCCCCGCCACCGGCAACCCGACCAGCAGCGTCGTGGTGGTCTGCGCCCCGGACGTCTGCGCCGCAAGGTTGAGCCGGAGGGCCTGCCCCGCCCGCAGGTCGGCCTCAACCTGGTCAAGGAGATCGGCGAGCGGCGTGCCGAGCGCCTCACTGACCCGGTGCGCTGCCTCCAGCCGCGCCATCGCGACCGCGACCGCCGCCTCCTCACGCCTCCGCGCCCGCCCGCCGCGCGCTCGACCAGACGACCCGGCCGCCCCGACCCCGCCGACGACCAGGCCACCGCTCGACACCACGCCCCCGTCCGCCATGCGGCCACCAGCAGCCAGATCATTCGCAGCCAAGCCACCCGCAGCCCAGCCACCCGCAGTCCGGCCACCCGCAGCCCGGCCACCCGCGGCCCGATCGGTTCTCGTGGCCGGCCAGCCGTTCGCGGCCTGACCAGTTCCCGCCGCGGGCCAGCCTGTCGTCGCCCGGCCACTCTCGACCCCATACCGGCCGACCGCCCGGCCACCATCTGCTGCGGAGAGATCGCCCGAGGCCCAGCCGTTCACCACCGTCGGGGAGCCGTCGGTAACCCCGCCATGCTCGGCAACCTGGCCATTCGTCATCTGCCAGCCGCCTGCGAACCTGCCTCGTTCCGCAGCTCGGCCACCGACCGCAGCCCAGCCATCCATCGCAGGTCGGCCATCGACCGCAGGCCGGCCGTCGTTTGCAGGCTGATCGTTGACGGCAGCCCAGCCACGGATCGTGGACGGACCGTCAGCCACAACCCACCCGCTGACCGGAGGTCGGCCGGCAACTGCAGATCGACCATTGACCGCCGGCAAACCGTCAACCGCTGGTGGGCCGTCAAGTCCAGCCCGGCCATTGATGACGGGGCTGCCCTCAACCGCGGCCGAGTCACCAACGGCAACCCGACCATCAGCCGTAGCCCAGCCGTCAACCGCAGCATGGCTATCAGCCGCAGCCCAGCCGTCAACCGCAGCGTGGCTATCAGCCGCAGCCCAGCCACCGACCGCGGGCCAGCCATCCGCCCCGGCCGGGCCGCCGACAGCAGCGCGACCATCGACAGCAGCCCAGCCGCCAACGGCAGCCCGGCCGGTGATGGCGCCCCGACCGGTGTGGCGACGGTTCGCAGCAAGTGCGGCCTCGGCAGCATTCCGACCTGCAGGGGGCCGACGCCGTTGCGCATTCCGGTCGCGGCCGGTGGGCTGACCGTCCTGCCTGTCGGCGGCTTCCCAGATCCGGCGGACGGTTGCCCCGAGGCCGCCCGCACCAGGCGTGCGGAACGGGCTCGGCGCGGTGTACAGCTCAACGTCCGCCCCGCCCGGATACGGCGCGGCGGTGGCAAAGGGCACGATGCCCGCGCGCAGATCTCCGACCGCGTCCTCGATCGTGTCGAGCAGCTCGGCAACCGCACGGTCGGCCGCACGGCGTGCCAGCTGGCGGCGCACACCGATCAGCCCGACCGCCGCATACGCCCCCGCCAGCACGGCGGCGACCGGGCCACCGCTCAGCAGCCCGATCCCGGCCGCGACCACGCAGCCGGCGGTGATGGTCGTGCGGGGACGGTCGACGAGCGCGGCCTGCAGCCGGTCCACCTTCGGCCACCGTGCGGCGATGGTCGTCCTGCGATGCCGGGTGATGCGGTCGAGCCGGGCGCGCGCCCGGCGCCGGCGGAGCACGAACAGTCCACAGAAGACGGTCATGCCGCCGCCGGTCATGAGGGCCAGGTCGATGGCGTTCATTGCCAGCCCACTCCTCTCTCGTAGCGCCAGGGCCCGGAGGAGCGGGGCGGTGTGATGCCTCGGGCGGCGATCAACGTCTCCAGCTGGTCGGCCGCGGCCGCCCTGCCGGTGCCGCGCCGCCAGGCGGTGGCCATGACGGTGGTGCGCTGCTCCGGATGCGCCTCCAGCAGGCAGATCTCACTGAGGTGGCGGCTGCCGTCGGCGGCTCGCTGCAGGTGCATCACGACCCGCAGCGCCGCGTGGGCGAGGGCGTGCAGCGCCGCTCTCGGCACGCCACCGAGCAGCCCGAGCGCTTCGAGCCTGGCCGGCACGTCGGCCGGCGAGTTGGCGTGCAGGGTGGCCGCTCCGCCTTCGTGCCCGGTGTTGAGCGCGCCGAGCAGGTCGACGATCTCCGCGCCGCGGCACTCGCCGACGACCAGCCGGTCGGGACGCATCCGCAGCGCCTGGCGGACCAGGTCGCGGAGGGTCACCTCGCCGGCGCCCTCCACATTGGACATCCGCGACTGCATCGACACGACGTGCGGGTGTGAGAGTCGCAGCTCCGCGGCGTCCTCGACGACGACGAGCCGCTCCGTGGGCGGGGCCAGGGACAGCAGCGCCGCCAGGACGGTGGTCTTGCCGGTGCCCGTGCCGCCGGTCACCAGGAACGGGATCCGCGCCGCGACGATCGCGGCGAGCAGCCGGGCCGCGCCGGGGTCGAACGTGCCGCGCGCGATGAGCTCGTCGATCGTGAACGTCTGCCGGCGGAACGTCCGCAGCGACAGATACGGCCCCTCCCGGCCGATGGGCGGCAGGACCGCATGCAGCCGGGTGCCGTCGGCCAGCTGCGCGTCGACGAACGGAGACGCGTCATCCAACCGCCGCCCGGCGCTCGCCGCGAGCCGCTGCGCCAGCCGCCGCACCTCGGTCGCGTCGCCGAACCGCCCACCGGCCCGCCGCAGCCCGGCGCCGCGGTCGACCCACACCTCCACACCGTTGACCAGCACGTCGGTCACGGACGGGTCGGCGAGCAGCGGGGCGAGCCCACCCGCGCCGATCATCTCGCCGATGAGGCGGTCGGCGACCTGCCGCAGCGTGCTCTCGCCGAGCAGCGCGGCGCCCGGCTCGGCGCGCACCGCCTCCAGCACCGCCGACGGGGTCGGCTCGACGCTGCCGACGGTCATCCGCAGCCTGACCCGCTCGGCGAACTCGTCGAGCGAACTCGTGACGACCCCTCCGCCGGCCGCCATGATCCGCCTGCCCGGCGCCGCCTTGCTGCGCTCGTCGAGCACCAGCGCGCTCATGCCGTCACCTCCGCTGCACCCCAGCGCCCGCCTGAGCAAGGACCTGCCGTCCTGATCCGCGGCCCGCTCATGCCGCCGCTCCGGTCGCCAGGCCGAGGTCGCCGATGATGCGGCGGCAGAGGTGGGCGAGGGGGCCACGGCCGTCGCCGGCCGGTGGGCTGCCCTTCTCGAGCCGGCGCGTGAGGCCGGGCTCGGCGCGCAGGGTGCCGGCGACCGGCACGCCCAGCGAGCGTGCGATGTCCCTGGTGCGCAGTCGGCCGGGCGCGGGGCCCCGGACGACCAGCCGCAGCTCGTCGGTGTGTGGTGTGACGGTCGCGGCGACCCTGGCGGCGGCGACGCAGGCGCGCAGCTCGGCCGGCACGACGAGGAGCACCCGGTCGGCGGCGCGCAGGGCGAGGACCGCCGCGTCGTCCAGCGATCGGGGCAGGTCGGTGACGACGAGGTCACGGCCGCGGCTGCCGGCGTCGAGGGCGGCGGCCATCGCGTCCTGCGACAGGCCGCCGGGCTGGCCGCGGTCGCAGGACAGGACGGCGACGTCGCCGCGGCTGGGCAGGGCCGAGACGAGCGCCGGCGGGTCGACGGCGCCGCTCGTCGCGGCGAGCGCGGGCCAGCGCAGGCCGGCGACGTTTTCCCAGCCGAGGATCAGGTCGGCGCCGCCGCCGAGGGGGTCGGCGTCGACGAGCAGGGAGCGCAGGCCGACGTTGCCGGCGGTGATCGCCAGGGCGGCGGCGAGGACGCTGGCACCCGCGCCGCCGCGCCCGCCGAGGACAGCGAGGATCCTGCCGCGGGCGGAGACGGTGACGGCGGGCCCGTGGGCCACCGTGGCGAGGCGCTCGGTGAGCCATGCGGCGCCGTCGGGGAAGCGGACGATCTGTTCGGCGCCGACCGCGTCGGCGAGCGCCGCCAGCCGGTCCGTCCCGTGGTCGCGGGTCAGCAGCACGACGCCTCGCCGGCGCGGCAGGTGGGCCCGGGCGCACGCCTGCGCCGCGGCGTCGCCGATCAGGACGATCGGCGCGTGGGGATATCGGGCCCTGGCCGGCTCGGGTCCGTGCTCGACGTCGACGTCGAGGGCGACCCCGGCGGCGAGGGCGAGCACGTCGTCGAGCAGGTCGACGTCGGCGGTGACGAGCAGCGGTCGGTGACGGGTCACGGCGTGCTCCACGGTCTAGACGGGCTGGTGGACTCCGCACACCATCGCCCCGACCCCACCGAGGCCGCTCGACCGCCGGCTCGTTTCTGTGGATAACCCGCCGCTTGTGGATATCTCCCGCACCACCAGTCGATCTGCTACAGCAGTACGGACAAATCGGGTGCAATGCCGCGTCGCGCTGCGCCGGCAGTACCGTGGAGGAAAATCAAAACGGCAGGAGATGCCTAACCGTGAACGCTCAACAAAGCATCGAGCGTCAATGCCCTTAGCCCGACCAATCGCTGGTCCACCTAGCAAAACGCCATGTGGCAGTCGAGTGACAAAGGGGACGACCCCCGCCGGGGGGTGACGGGGGTCGCCGGGGGTTCGGCTCCGGGGGGGTCGAGCCGAACCCACTCAGCGGCTACGGGGGGTGCAACCGCTGAGAGTCAATAGCAGATCGTTGTCGCGTCGACGTGAAACCGCGTCGTAAACATAAGCATGCCTGAGTGGACCGCCATACGTCGAGTAGGCCCGGCCCGCAACACGCCCGGAACGCCAATCAATATTTCGCCCGCCGGTAATCTTGCGTGATCGAGCACACGCCCAGCGTGATCCATAGTCGGGGTTGCGGCGTCCGGCCCCCACACCATGTCCGACAACGCTACACTTGCCCGCCGTGGGGCGTAGCGCCGCGTTTTTCGACCTGGACAAAACGGTGATCGCCAAGTCAAGCGCCTTGGCCTTCGGTCGACCGTTCTATCGCGATGGGCTGATCAACCGCCGCGACGTGATCAAAGGCGCCTACGCGCAGCTGCTCTTCCGCGTCGGCGGCGGCTCCGACGAGCAGACCATGGCGAAGACGCGGGACTACCTCGCGGCCCTGGTCAAGGGCTGGCGCGCCGAGCAGGTCCGGCAGATCGTGCGGGAGACGCTCGAGGAGCTGATCAACCCGTACATCTATGCGGAGGCCGTGCTGCTCATCGAGGAGCACCGCGCCGCCGGCCGGGACGTGGTCCTGGTCTCGACCTCGGGCGACGAGATGGTGCGGCCGATCGGCGAGCAGCTCGGTGTCACCGACATCGTCGCCACCCGCATGGTCATCGGCGAGGACGGCTGCTACACCGGCGACGTCGACTTCTACGCCGCCGGACCCAACAAGGTCGTCGCGGTCAAGGAGCTCGCAGCGGAGCGTGACTACGACCTCGCTGCTTGTTTCGCCTATTCGGACTCGGTCACCGACGCCGGGCTGCTGAGCCTCGTCGGACACCCGACGGCCGTCAATCCCGATCGCGGCCTTCGCAAGATCGCTATTGAGCGCGGCTGGCCGATGCTCGCATTCCGGCACCCGATCCCGCTCAGCCGGCGGCTGCGGGAGCGGCCGGCGGTGCCCGTGACGGCCGCCGCGATCGGCGTCGGTGTCGGGCTGGCGATCGCGTTCGCGCTGTACAGCAAGCACCGCCGGACCAAGGCGGCCCTCACCGCGGCATGATCACAGCAGCACCATCCGTCACATTCTGCCGCCGAGGACTTCCGCTCATGGAGGTCGCGGCGTAGAACAGAAGAGCGGGATCTGCACGGATCTCGTGCACGGCCACCGGGCACCCACGAGCGATCAGCCGCGGTAGGCGCGTTGCGGCGGCTCCACAAGGACCGCCGACAACGGACTCAAAGTGCACGCATGGTAACCCGGTAGGACGTGTGTGACGGCGCCTCTGGATGGGGCGCCGTTCACTGTACGTAGGCGCCGCTGTCGCAGATCTCGACCAACTCCTCGGCCGCCCGCTCGGCCGCCGTCGCGTAGTGGCGCAGCCAGGAGCGCAGACCATCCGGCGTGCCCGTCGCGAAGGCGTTGGCCGCACCGACATACTCGGGCTCGCGGCTACGGTGGCCCACATCCATCGCCAGCAGGCCCCGGGGGTCCAAACCGCCGCCGATCAAGGTCAGCCGCGCCGCCGCACGCGCCACCACACCGTTCGGCCCGTCAAAAGACTTCAGAGCCAGAAGCTCACCATGTACGACAGCCGCCAACACCAACACGGGAACCTTCGTGCCGCCGGTGATGAGCGCTGACAGTGCATCGAGACGCGTCGCGGCCTCCGGCTTGACCGGCCGGCCGAGCGACGCCTCGGGCACGACGTCGCGGGCGACCAGCGTGTGCAGCCGGGCGAGTGCCTGACGGGGCGCCTTCGACCAGGTGCCCGTCAGCCCGTCGAGGGCCGCGGTCGCCCGCAGCGCGCCGTGGACCACCGGGTCGGTCACGACACCGGCCCGCACTCCTTCGAGGTCGAAGCCGTGCGTGTCGAGCGCCGCGCTGGCGACCGACGAACGCAGGGCGACCTCGGCGGCGACGGGCCCGCCGGAGCGGCGCAGGGCACGATGGCGCATGGCCGCGTCGACGGCGACGCGCGCGGCGTCGAACGCCGGCCGGACATCGGCCAGATCCAACAGCGGAGCGAGTGGGTCATCTTGCACGGGCAAACGGTATCGTGCCTCTACTGGTAACAATGCTTACAGAAGAGCCCGGCGCTTCACAGGCGCCACTCAGCGCAGAACACTCGCAAACTGTCACACCCCCCAACTAGCCTGCTTGCGAGAGCTGGACCACATCGAGGAGCCATCACCGATGAGCGAGACCTTGGAAAACCTTCTCAACGAGACTCGGCAGTTTCCCCCGCCTGCCGAGTTCGCCGCCGCCGCCAACGTGACGGAGGGTGCCTACGCAGAGGCCACGCAGGACCGGCTCGCATTCTGGGAGAAGCAGGCCCACCGGCTGAGCTGGGCCAAGGAGTGGGAGCAGGTCCTTGACTGGACCAATCCGCCGTTCGCCAAGTGGTTCGTGGGCGGCCAGCTCAATGTGGCGTACAACTGCGTCGACCGGCACGTCGAGGCCGGCCGCGGCGACAAGGTCGCCATCCACTGGGAGGGCGAGCCCGGCGACACCCGCACCATCACGTATTCCGACCTGCACCGCTCCGTCTGCCAGGCCGCCAACGCGCTGACCGGCCTCGGCGTCACCGCCGGCGACCGGGTCGCGATCTACATGCCGATGATCCCCGAGGCCGCGGTCGCGATGCTCGCCTGCGCCCGCATCGGCGCGACGCACAGCGTCGTCTTCGGCGGCTTCTCGGCCGACGCGCTCGGCGGCCGGGTCAACGACGCCAGCGCCAAGGTCGTCATCACCGCCGACGGCGGCTTCCGCCGCGGCAAGCCCAGCGGCCTCAAGGCGATCGTCGATGAGGCCGCGGCCAAGTCGCCGAGCATCGAGAAGGTCATCGTGGTGCGCCGCACCGGCCAGGACGTCGACTGGGACGACAGCCGCGACCTGTGGTGGCACGACGTCGTCGAGACCGCCTCGGCCGAGCACACCGCGGAGGCGTTCGACGCCGAGCACCCGCTGTTCATCCTCTACACGTCGGGCACCACGGCGAAGCCGAAGGGCATCCTGCACACCACCGGCGGGTACCTGACCCAGGCGAGCTACACGCACAACGCGGTGTTCGACCTCAAGCCCGACAGCGATGTGTACTGGTGCACCGCCGACATCGGCTGGGTGACCGGGCACAGCTACATCGTCTACGGACCGCTGTCCAACGGCGCCACGCAGGTCATGTACGAGGGCACGCCCGACACGCCGCACCGTGGCCGCTTCTGGGAGCTCATCCAGAAGTACAAGATCACCATTCTGTACACGGCGCCGACGGCAATCCGCACGTTCATGAAGTGGGGCGACGACATCCCCGCCGGGTTCGACCTCTCCTCGCTGCGCCTGCTGGGCTCCGTGGGCGAGCCGATCAACCCCGAGGCCTGGATGTGGTATCGGGAGCACATCGGCGGCGACCGCTGCCCGATCGTGGACACCTGGTGGCAGACCGAGACCGGCGCCATCATGATCTCCCCGCTGCCGGGCGTCACCGCCGCCAAGCCGGGCAGCGCCATGCGGCCGCTGCCGGGCATCTCCGCCGACGTCGTCGACGACCAGGCCCAGTCCGTCCCCGACGGCGGTGGCGGCTACCTCGTCCTGCGCGAGCCGTGGCCGTCGATGCTGCGCACCATCTGGGGCGACGACGAGCGGTTCAAGGAGACGTACTGGTCACGCTTCCAGGACATGTACTTCGCCGGTGACGGCGCCAAGAAGGACGCCGACGGCGACCTGTGGCTCCTCGGCCGCGTCGACGACGTCATGCTCGTCTCGGGTCACAACATCTCCACGACCGAGGTCGAGTCCGCGCTCGTCAGCCACCCGAAGGTCGCGGAGGCCGCGGTCGTCGGCGCCACCGACCCGACGACGGGGCAGGCGATCGTCGCGTTCACCATCCCGCGCGGCGGCGTCGACACGGAGGGCGACGCGGGCGAGGCGCTCATCCAGGAGCTGCGCAACCACGTCGCGAAGACCCTGGGCCCGATCGCCAAGCCCCGCCAGATCATGCTCGTGCCGGAGCTCCCGAAGACCCGCTCCGGCAAGATCATGCGCCGGCTGCTCCGCGACGTCGCCGAGAACCGCAGCCTGGGCGACGTCACCACCCTGCAGGACTCGACCGTCATGGACCTGATCTCGTCCGGCCTCCAGTCGGGCAAGTCCGAGGACTGACAGCCCGCTTCTCCGGGCCGGCGGCGTCTCACCGCTGCCGGCCCGTCGCGGAGCCCAGCCATCCCGCCGAGGCCAGCCGAGCCAGAGGACTGACAGCTCCGCTTCCGGGCCGGCAGTGTCTCACCGCCGCCGGCCCGTCGCGGAGCCCAGCCATCCGCCGAAGCCAGCCGAGCCAGAGGTCGCTGACGCGGAGCCCGCTGTCAGCCGGAACCGGCCGAGCCAAGCCAGACGACCATGAAGCCAGAAGCCAGCGGTCCCGACTCCACCAAGCCGGGACCGACGAATGGCGCGCCTGTCGTCAGCCGGAGTCGGGCGAGCCAGACGACTACGTAGCCGGCGATCAGAAGGCAGCGGTCCCGATTCCGTCAAGCCGGGACCGACGGTGGCGCGCGCCTGTCGGGGAGATGCGTTCGGGCGCTTCCGGCCGCCGCTCGTGATTCCACTCGCGTAGTGGCCCACCCGGACAACCACAGCCGTCTTGGATCAACAGCAGACCCGGTTCGGCCCGCAGCTTGGCGGGCAATGGATGGCGCGCGAGCCTGTCTCAGGCGGATGCACCTGGCGGCGTAGTCCCCATTCGTGATCCAAGTCGCGTTGCGGTCGCCCACACAGCCACGACCGTCCATCGATCACCAAACGCCGCGAACACCCCTCGACCCAGACCCGCAATCGCACCCGGACCAGGCTCAAGAACGACCGCCCCAGCGGCCACCACGCATGATCCAAGTCGCGTGATGGTCGCCCGCGCGGCCACGATTGTCCTTCGATCACTAGTCGCGGCGGATGGTCCCGGTGGATGGCGGAGGGGTGGCTCTCCCCCGGGCGCGGCGGCGGGTGACCACGGGATGGGCGCGTATGCGCAACTCCAGCCACGCGCAAGCGTCGGCTGTGCGCCGCGCAGCGGCGCATTGGGGTGCGGGTGAGAATCCCCGCCGGGACCCGCCGCGACAGCGGTGGGGCGGAAGAACAGCGGGGCGGCCCCCGGGACCGGGGCCGCCCCTACTTACGCGTAGGTGGAGCTACGCGTAGATCTTGACCGGCGTGTAGGTCTGGCGCGGGAAGATCTGCCCGACCTCGGCGTCGGTCAGGCCGAAGCGGCCCTGGGCCACTGAGCCGAAGACGCTGAACATGTTGTTGTACTCGGGGACGTCGCCGTTGGTGAGGGTGGTGAGGCCGTTCCAGGTGCCGAGGAGCTTGCCGGCGAGCTTCTTGCCGGACAGGACGATGACGCCGCCGCCCTTGCCGTGGTCGGTGCCGCCGCCGTTCTCCGCGACGCGGCGGCCGAACTCGGTGGAGACCATGACGGTGATGTTGGCGGCCAGGTCGCCCAGGTCGTCGAAGAAGGCGGCCATGCCGGCGGCCAGCTCGCCGAAGCGCCCGGCCAGGTAGCCGCCGCGGGTGCCCTGGTTCTCGTGGGTGTCGTAGCCGCCCATGCCGATCGTGGCGATGCGGACGTTGGCGCCGCCCTTGATGAGCTGAGCGAGCTCCTTGAAGGCGTTGCCCACGCCGGTGTACTTGACGCCCTCGGTGGGGGTGTAGCCCTTCTGCGCCAGCGTGGAGGCGAGGGTGAGGGCGTCGATGCCGGCCTTCACCGGGGCCTCGATCGGGTGGTTGGTGCCGGTGAAGAGCTTCTGGATGGCGTCGACGGTGGCCTGCTTGTACTTGCCGTCGCCGTTCACGTTGAGGGAGCCGACGCTGTTGAGCGCGAGCGCGCCGCCGCCGCCCACGAGGGAGCGGGGCAGGGTCGAGCCGATGCCGATGGCGCGGAAGGCGGTGCCCGGGCCGAGCTTGTCGGCGAGGTTGGTCAGCCAGCCCATGCCGCCGGTCTCGGCGGGGAGGCCGCCGAGCTGGCAGATGTCGGTCGCGGCGAAGTGGCTGCGGTCGAGGCGCCGGTCGCTGACGGCCGGGATGAAGGCCAGCTGGCCCGCGTCCAGATACTTCTTCAGCGGGGCGAAGGACTGGTTGAGGCCGAACCCGCGGTCCAGCGGGATGGACCCGTTCTCCGGCAGCGTGAAGCTGGGGCGGACGCGCTGCAGGACCGCGTCGTTCATCGGGGCGAAGAGCGAGAGCCCGTCGGCGCCGCCGTACAGGAACACGTGGATGAGCGTGCCCGTGGGGGTGGCCGCGAACGAGGCCTGCGTGGTCAGGAACTGGCTGGTCGCGAGGGCGGTCGTGGTGGCCGCGGCGCCGACGAAGAACCGGCGGCGGGTGACGCCCTTGCCGTCGTCCTGCTCGTCTTCCTGACGGGCGAGCTCGAGGTACTCGTCGCGGGTCGCCTTCTGTTCCTCCTGCACCGCGACGGCCTCGGCGCGCAGGGCGGCCTCGAACCGGTTGGGGCCGAGCTTCAGCAGGTCGGGGCACTCAGGGTGCAGTGACGGGTGTTGTGCGCGCACTGTCTTCTCCATTGGTATGCCTCGACTTACCGGAGGTGGTGGTGGGGAGTGGCGAAGATCGCCCGGACGATGGAGGCGATCGCGCCGTTGAACGTGGCGTCGACGGGGGTGCTCGCGGTCGTCGCCGGGCCGAGGATGTGCAGGATCGCCAGGCGACGGTCGTTGTCGAGCGTGACGTTGATGAGCTTCTTGGTCAGCGCGTCGAGGTAGGCGCCCGCGGTCGCCGGCGGCGCGGCGATGATCGCTTCGGGCTTCTGCCAGGTGAACTGGCGGCGGCCGCCGGTGACGGCGCCGTACGCGTCGTTCCACTGGTTGACCATCGTGCCGGCGGAGGTCCAGGCGACGTAGACGTCCGGGTAGCCGTTGGGGGTCGGCAGCTCCATCGGGGCGTGGCCGTACTCCTCCAGCTTGCGCTTGATGTCGCCGAGGCCCTGGACCATCGGGCTGACGTTCATGTTGTTGGAGGTGAAGCCGGCCGGGGCCTCGGCGCCGATGTCCAGCGCGCGGTAGGTCGCGGTGAGGTACTCGCCCGGGCGGCGCACCTTCTGCCCGACGGACTCCCAGAACTCGGTGCGGCTCAGCATCGTCATGAGCACGGCCGGGATGTTGCTCTTCTTGTCCAGGTACGTCTTCGCCATCGCGTCGACCAGCGTCTTCGGCGGCACATCGGAGACGAACCGGGTCGCCAGGTTCTGCGCCATGTACCGCGCGGTGTTGGGGTGCAGCGCGATGTAGCGGAAGTACGCCTCCTGGACCGCTTCACCGCCGGCCGCGTCGCCGTTCGCGTGCGAGAAGCCCATGATCTTCACGGGGCCGACGTAGTGCTGCTCCGGGCGGTAGACGTACTGGTTGTCCCGGATGCTGCGACCGGTCTGCAGCATGGCGGCCTGCCGGACGTCGGTCTCGGTGTAGCCGTTGAAGGCGCCGACCGTGTAGAGCTCGAGGTTCTCGCGGGCGAGGTTCTCGTTGATCTGGTCCTTCGTCGACTCGTCCTGGTCGAGGTACCGCAGCAGCGCCGCGTGCTTGTTGCCGGCGACGAACATGTCGACGTAGTTGCCCAGCGCGTGCTTACGGATGACGTCGCGCTCGAAGGAGGCGCGGATCAGCTCGTTGCCGTCGTGGAAGGCCGCGACGTGGAAGTAGTCGCCGAAGAAGTCGACCATCATCTCGAAGAGCTGGCGGTCGGAGAAGAGCTGCTTGGCGATCGCGTAGCGGACGTTCTGGTCGTCGGCCTGGATGCCCTTCTTGTCCAGGTCCTCGCGCTGGGCCTTCAGCTGGTCGTACGACATGGCCCAGGTGACCAGCTCGGCGTCGGCCTTCTGCTCGCCGCGCGTGAGCGGGATCGTCTCGGGCTTCAGCTGCTTGGCGATCCAGCCGTTGATACCGAGCTTGTTGATGTCGGCGATCGTCTTGGCGTTCGGCCCGAAGGTCAGCCGCGAAGCGAGGTGCCGGACCGGGTCCTTGGTCGGCAGCACGGTCTTCGCGGTGACCTTGGCGTTCTTGGCGGCGTCGGCGGGGGTGCCGAACGAGTTGCCCGTGGTCGGCGTGTTCTTGCGGATGCCGAGGCCGGCCTGGCCGTTCATCAGGCTCTGGTTCTGGTCGACGTACGCCGGGGCGGCGGTGTCGACGGGCGTCTCGGCGCCGGCGTTGGAGGGCTGGGTGCCCTCGCCGAAGAACTGCGTGACGGCGTAGGCGCCACCACCGATGAGGGCGGCCGCGCCACCGCCGATGGCGATCATCGCCGTGCGGCGGCGCCAGTTCGACGGCTGCTCGTCGTCGAAGTCCTCATCGTCGATGTCGGGCAGGCCCGCGCCGTAGTTGCGGGCGGCGGTGCTGGGGTCGTAGAAGTGCGGGCCCGAGCCGCCGCGGTCGGCGGGCATGGCGCGGTCGTAACCACGCCGGCCGCTGCCGGTCTGGTCCTCGTAGCCGGACTCGTAGTACGAGTCGGCGTACGGGTCGTAATTACCGTCAGGGCCCTGTCCCGGGCGCCGTCTCGGCACGTCTCGCTCGTTCATCTACAAATCCCGATTCCGACGAGGTGGGGGCTCACGTGCGTCGATCGGGAAGGTAGTAGGTGCCAAGAGCACCGACAAGCCGCGTATGAAGCGCTCTGACCAGGACTTAAGGAGCCACGTGGCCGCCTACAACGAAGATCACCGATCAATCGCCGACCTTAACCGTGCTGAGCTGCGAAAACAGGTCTCCGGAGGGCGCCGCTGAGGCCGCCGGCCACCCCCGTCAGCACAGGTACATTTAAGGTGGTGCTGAACCGTAGCGGTCAGGTGAAAAGTCCGGTTAGTCGGACCTCGCGATACGTGTCTGCCTGACACGACGGGCCGGCGGCGATGGACATCCGGCGCTCGTCGAGGTCGAGGATCACGGCGTACAGCGACTCGGAGCGGTCCTCTTCCGTCGGCGCGTTCACGTCGTGCCGGCAGATCGCCTGCGGGTGGCCGCCGTGGTCCGCGAGCACCGACTGGAGGTGCTTCTCATCCACGGGGAGCGTTCCGAGCAGGCGGCGCGCCCGGGCGCCGCGGAAGAACGACGAGCCGCCGAAGTCGCGGAAGGTGTCGTGCACCGTCGGCAGCGCCTCGAAGTGGTTGGCGTGGGTGATCACGCCGTCGACCGGATGCAGCACGCCGACGTCACCGGGAGCGACCTCCAGATCGATCAGCTCCCCCGGT
This sequence comes from Dactylosporangium sp. NPDC050588, assembly GCF_040654975.1. Taxonomy (NCBI): domain Bacteria; kingdom Bacillati; phylum Actinomycetota; class Actinomycetes; order Micromonosporales; family Micromonosporaceae; genus Dactylosporangium; species Dactylosporangium sp. NPDC050588. The sequence continues at coordinate 81,101 of NZ_JBFAJA010000032.1, forward strand.
ACACCCGCGGCGAACGCCTGACCGAGCAGCAGGTTGATGCTCGCGCTGCGCGGCGTGGCGCACGCCACCCGCAGCGCCGAGCCGAGCACGTCCTCCTCCAGCACGGCCCGGAGCAGGACGTGATAGGGCACACCGCCGGGCCGGCCGTCGCGGTCGCTGGTGAGCATGTTGACGCACACGCCCAGGCCGGCGTCGTTGAACCCCGTCTTGGCCAGCATGCCGGCCTCGGTCAGCGTGAGCACCGTCGATCCGCGCTCGTCCCGGGTCGCCAGCAGCAGCGTGTACGGGCGCTGCGCCGGGTGCCAGTCCCAGTTCTGCGCCAGGAGGGTGTGACCGGAGGCCGTCCGCGCGTCCAGCACGCCGATCGAGGTGCATTCCGTGTTGCCGTACAGCAGCTCCGTGCGCGCGTTGAGGGCGTAGATCTCCTCCACCGGTACACCGGCGCCCTCGGCGACGCCGTCGAGCATCTCCGCCACGCGGGGGGCGTGCTGCCGGGACGCGGCGCGGAACAGGCTGCCGGCACGCCGGACGGCCGGGCGGTCGAGCCCCGTCGCCGCGAACCGCTCGATGTAGTTCGCGGTGTTCGCCGCGATCATCGAACGGGCGGCAGCACCGTAAGCGACGCCACACTCACCGGGCGTGCCCGAGACTTCGATCAGCGGCAACGGCAGGCTCATGCGCTGCACGCTAAGCGTGACCCACCCCTGCCGAGAACCCTCGGCGTTCCCCGGAGCGGCGGATCACACCCGGTCGCCTGGCAGAGATCCGGGCTCCGGGGCCCTACGCTGAGCTACATGAACCCCGCGGTAGACGACACGTGCGTCATGCTCGACGGGCCGTGGTCGCACCGCTTCGTCAGCGCCAACGGCACGAGGTTCCACGTCGTGGAGGCCGGCACCGGTCCGCTCGTGCTGTTCCTGCACGGCTTCCCCGAGTTCTGGTACGCGTGGCACCACCAGCTCAGCGCGGTCGCCGACGCCGGCTTCCGGGCGGTGGCCGTCGATCTGCGCGGCTACGGTGCGAGCGACAAGCCACCGCGCGGTTACGACGGGTACACGATGGCGGGTGACGTCGCCGGGCTGATCCGCGCGCTCGGCGAGCGGACCGCGCACCTCGTCGGCGCCGGGTACGGCGGCATGATCGGCTGGGCGACGGCGGCGTTCCACCCGAAGCTGGTCCGGCGCCTGGTCGTGCTCGGCGCGGCGCACCCGCTGCGGCTGCGGGCGGCGCTCGCGACCGACCCCCGCGGCCAGCTCGCCGCCGCGCGGCCGGTGCTGAAGTTTCAGCTGCCGCGCTTCGAGCACGTGCTGACCCGCGACAACGCCGCGTTGGTCGGCGAGTACCTGGCGATGTGGGGCGGGCCGGCGTGGGTCGGCACCGACGAGTACCGCGACTACGAGCATTGCTGCCGGCAGGCGATGCGCATCCCGCAGGCGGCGTTCTGCGCCCTGGAGACCTACCGGTGGGCGGCGCGGTCGGCGTTGCGGTTGCAGGGGTACCGCTTCGTCAAGCAGCTCCAGACGCCGATCACCGCGCCCGTGCTCCAGTTGCACGGCGCGCTGGACACGGCGGTGCTGCCACGGACCGCGCAGGGCTCGGGCCGTTACGCGCAGGCCGAGTACGAGTGGCGACTGATCCCCGATGTCGGGCATTTCCCGCATCTGGAGCAGCCGGAGCTCGTGACCGGGGAGATCCTGCGGTGGATCAAAACGGGCTAGACCCGATATTCCCGTAATTCGCTGACGTCGGCGCGGGGGGCCCAGCCCTGGTACACGCCGTAGTCGAACTCCTCCAGGCCGAGCTCGGCGGCCACGGTCGCCTTGCCGCCGGTGTATTCGACGCGCAGCCATCCGTCGTGCTCGCCGAGCACGATGAACGGCTCGTCGCGCCAGAAGCACGTCGTGCGGACGTACGCGAAGTCGACCTCGCCGAGCGGCACCACCCGCCGGAACCGGCCGGGCCGCACCTCCTCGAAGCCGTCGCTCGGATCCGGCCGGTACAGGCGGACGTTGTCGCCGTCCGGGCTGGCCTCGTACTCCGCGCCCTGCCAGCGGGCCGCGTAACCGTCCCGGATCACAGCTCCTGGCCTTTCCGCCACGCCGGCCCGTCGGCGTCGAGGCGGGCGATCAGCTCCTGCCTGCCGTCGCGCCGCAGCCGCCACAGCTCCGCCTGGTGCGGCAGCCGGGCGCTGTCGACCTTGAACTCGGCGATCACGTCGCTGGTCTCGCTCGGCGCGAACCCGTTGCCCCGGAACGGCGGGCGCTCGATGACCCAGCCCTCCATCGCCCGCATCCCCGCCTCGTGCGGCCCGCCGTAAGGGATCCGGTACAGGTCGCCACGGTACGCCTTCCAGCGCAGCACGTACGCCTCCTCGGCGTCCGGCTTGAACGACGAGCCCGCGTACCCCAGACCCAGCGCCTGATACAGCTGCTCCGGCGTCTGCAGATGCGCCACCTCGCCGGCGCGGTGCACGAAGCCTGACACCCGGTCGTAGCCGCGCTCCAGGTAGTACGACAGCTGCTCGGGCGAGATCGGCTTCTGCATCAGCAGCGGCCCGCTGGCCGCCGGCGGCTCGAACGCCGGCCTCGGCTGCTGCACGGGGCTCGCGGCCGCCGTGGGCTGCACCGGCTCCGGCTCGTCGACGCCCAGGCCCAGCTCGGCGGCCCACGTCGCGAGCTGCACGACCTCCGTGCCCGGCAGCACCGCCCCGGTCGGCGAGTCCGGGTTGACCGCGAACGCCAGCTGGTCTCCCGGCGGCCAGTTGCGGATCAGCCGCGTGAACTTGATCCAGCTGCCCTGCGTGTCCGCGCCGAGGCGGTCCGCCATCCGCTCCGCGGACGTGAACACGACCAGGTGCGGCAGGCCGTTCATGTGCTCGGTCCGCCACGACGCCGGATCGATCAGCCCCTCACCGGTCCACTCCGGCACCAGGACCTTGGCCAGCAGCAGCGTCGACAGGAACCGGTCGGTGCTGTTGGCCTGCACCGCCTCGAACAGGTCCTGCTCGACCGTGTTGGCCGGCCGGAAGTCCCGCGCCTGCGCCGCGGCCGACTTCACCGGCACCGTCGCGGGCGGGGTGACGACCTCCGCGTCGACGACCTCGGCGTGCAGCCGCACCGGCGGCTCGTCGACGACCTCGGGCTCGTAGACCGACTCGAAGAAGGACCTCACCTCGTGCGAGGGCGCCGCTCCCGTTGCGTTTTCGGCTGATGTACCGGCGGCCGCGCCGGCGGCGAAGAACGAGATCGGGGTGTCTTCAGCGGTCCGGCCGATCGCCTGGGTCGATTCGCTGTCGCCTCGGGGGGCGTCGTGCGCGCCGGTCCAGCTCTGCCCGGCACCGCCTACCGCGTGGTCGGCGTCGGCGTGGCTGAACGCGGCGCCGCTGCCCGTCTCAGACGTTGCCGTGGCTCGGCCGCTGGCCTCCTCGGCGCGGCGGCGGGCGTCCTCGACGGCGCTGGACCGGGCCACGCGCTCCTCGATCGCCCGCAGTTGCTCGGCCAGCTCGCGGGCGGCCTGCTCCTCGGCCGCCCTGGCCTGGGCGGCGCGCTCCTCGATCGCCCGCAGCTCGGCCGCCAGGTCGAGGCCTGTCGCCTCGTCGGACGGCCGCCACGGCTCGAACGCGCTCTGGGCGGCCGCCGCCTCGGCGTCCCGCTCTGCCTGCGCACGGGCCGCTTCCTGCGCTTCGAGGTCGCGGGCCTGCTGGGCCACCAGCTCCCGGGCGGCCTCCTGCGTGGCCCGCTCCTGCTCGGCCCGCTCCCGGGCTTCCTGCTCCCGGGCTTCCTGCTCCCGGGCTTCCTGTTCGGCCAGCTCGCGGGCGGCCCACTCACGGGCTTCCTGCTCCCGGGCTTCTTGCTCGCGTGCCTCCTGAGCGGCCCGCTCCCGGGCTTCCTGTTCGCGGGCTTCCTGTTCGCGGGCTTCCTGCTCGCGGGCCTCTTGGGCGGCCTGTTCGCGCGCTGCCTGTTCGCGCGCTGCCTGCTGGGCGGCGATCTCCCGGGCCATCTGGTCGCGGTTGCTCTGCTCGAACGCGTCCGGGCCCCACGGCACCTGCTCGTGCGGCGCGCGGTCGGACAGCCCGGACGAGCGGCCCGGCGCATCGAACCCGGAAGGCTCGGAATCGGCGAAGAACGGGTGATCGTCCAGGTCCGAGATCCGCCCGAACCCGGCGGCCTTGGCTCGCCCCTTCACCGGCCCGAAGAGCGAACTCGGCTCGTCCACCGGCGCGGCAGATTCGTCGGCGGGCGCGGGCGCCTCATCGACCTCGGGCGCCTCGATGTCCAGCCGGCTGAACCCTGGCCGGTCGAACACCGGCCGGTCGAACGGCAACGGCGGCTCCGCCTGCGGCCGGCGCGGCTCCTCGGCGCGGGACCCCGCGGGTGCGGACAGGAAACCGCCCTGCTCCTGCGGCCCGCTCTCGCTCTGACCCGGGCGGGGCTCCTCGCCCCTGTCCCGCCCGCCCAGGAACCCACCCGGCGCAGGCTGCGGGAACCCGCCCTCACGCGGTGCGCCCTCGCCGGGCCGGAACGCGCCAGGGTCGACCAGCCCGGGACGCACCGGCAACCCGTCCAGCGCGCCCTGACCAGCGGGCCGCTGCGGGACAGCGCCCGGACCGCCGGGCTGAGGGCCTTCCCCGGCACCGGGTCGCGACGGCAGCGAGCCGCCACCGGGGGTCGGCCGGGACGGCAGCGCGCCGCCCTCGCCAGACCGGAACGCGGCCGGCACGTCGGCCTCGCCACGCCCACCCGGCTGGCGGGTCGGCAGCGGCGGAGCGGTCGACAGCGGCAGGTCCGGGGGCGGCTGCCACGCCGCCGGGATCACCGGGTCGGCGTGTTCGGTGAAGATCTCGCCGAGGCTGCGTGCGGGTTCGCGGCGTGGCCAGTACCGGCGCGGATCGCCCTCACGGTCGTCCTGCCCAGGACCGTCAGCACCGCGCGAGGGCAGGCCACCGGACTGCGGCCGCCCGGGAGCGGACGCCGAGCCACCACTCAGCGCCGTGGACGGCCGCGACGGCAAGCCCCCCGCCGGCGACGTCGGCCGCATCGGCAGCCCTGACTCACCACCAGGCCGCGTCGGCAGGCCGGACTCGCCACCGGGCCGCGTGGGCAGCCCGGAAGCACCAGGCTCCGCGCCGGGCCGCATCGGCAGGCCACCAGGCCCGGCCTCGCCACGCGCCGCGAAGCCCGGCGAACCGGCCTCACCGGCGCCAGGACGCATCGGCAGACCAGACGAGCCGGCAGATCCAGGGGCGGGCGACGTCGGCCGCATCGGCAGGCCACCGGGCCCGGCCTCACCGGCGCCGGGCCGCATCGGCAGGCCGGACGAGCCGGCAGACCCAGGAGCAGGAGACGTCGGCCGCATCGGCAGGCCACCGGGACCAGCCTCGGCACCCGAACGCCCCGCAAAACCCTGCGAACCGGCCTCACCGGCGCCGGGCCGCGCCGGCAGACCAGACGAGCCGGCGGACCCGGGAGCGGGCGACGTCGGGCGCATCGGCAGGCCGGACGACTTGGACTGCGCTGCCGGGCGGGTGTCGGCACCAGGCGACCAGCCCGGCGCGCGGCTGGGCGCCTCGGACTGCAGGTCGCCGAAAAGCTCGCGTTCGCCCGGCACGTCCAGCGACGAACGGTCCGACTCGTCGAAGAGCCCGGACCGGCCCGTCGGCGGCGGCACCGGCGGCGGAGCGGCGGCGGGCGCCACCGGCGGCCGGGGACGGCGGAAGTCGGCGGGCCGCTCATAGCCCGCGGCCCCCGTCGTGCGCTCGTAGTTGATCGGCCGATCGGCCCGCGTCGGCAGGAACGCCCCAGGCGGCGCCACGTCAGGCGGCGGCACGTCCCGCTTCGGCGGCGGCCCGGCAGGCGACCGCCCGGCGAGCCCCGACTGCCCCGCGCCCGCGAACCCACCGGCCCCCGGAGCACCGGCGCCGGCGCCAGGAATCCCGGACCGGGCGCCGCCGGCTCCAGCAGCCCCGGGCCCGGAACCGGGCGGCGCGGAGGTCGGTGCGGGCGACGACGACTCGGCGGCCTTCATGCGATGGCGCTCGATCGGCGTCGGGGCGGGCTGGTTGGGCACGCCGCGGACCGGCACCTGCGCGGTCGCCCTGGCCCGCGGGCCGGACGCCTGCTCGATCCTGGCCCGGGCCCCGAGCGTGCGCCCGGGCAGCCGGACGTCGCCGCGAGTGATCTGGGTCACGAACCACGACGGCAGGTAGCCCTCGATGGGCAGGCCGGGATTGACCGCCAGCCACCACTCGACGTTGGGCCAGATGCTGGACAGGTCACGGAACGGCACCCGCCGATGCGTGCCCGGATGCCCGGCGAGGCACTCCCGGAGCGCCTCGGGCGACGTGAACGCCAGCACGTGCGTGCGACCCTCGGTCGTCCAGGTGCCCCAGCCGGAGTCGCCGCTCTGCACGCCCTCGGGCGCGATGGGCAGCAAGATGTCCGTCCGCGCCAGGATGCGGAAGTATTGCTCCTGGTCATTGGCGCGCAGGGCGTCACGCATGGCGCCCTCAGCCTCGGTGGCCGGCTGCCACTCGCTCACGGCCACCCCCTCTGTCGGGCTCGGAACCGCCGCGCTCGCGAAACTTAACCTATACGGCCACGGCAATCCGAGGGGTGCGACCCTGCAAGCGCTCCGGCCAGCATAGCGATCCAACCGCCTCCGAACCCAGGCCTGTCTCACGAGCGTCACCGTCCGAGGGTCGAACGACTACGATCTGCGCATGCCAGGAGCCGTCAGAACGGCCTTTCTGAGTGTTTCATGCTGCTTCGTCGCATTCTTTGTCGCACCTCCGACGGTCGAGGCGCACGCTCCATCTGCCTGCCCGGCCCCGATCCGGCCACCCGCGCCCGCCCCGACCTCGCTTCCATGGCCTTCGCAGATGTACGACCACCGCAAGCTCGACCCCCTCGCCGACGGTCACGGCGTGACGGTCGCCGTCGTCGACTCGGGCGTCGACGCCGGGCACCCGCAGCTCCAGGGCGCGGTCCGGGAGGGTCCAGACCAGTTCCAGGAAGGCGGTTCGCTGGTCGACTGCGTCGGCCACGGCACGGGCGTGGCGGGCATCATCGCCGCGCGCCCGGTCGCCGGTTCACCGCTGCGGGGCCTCGCCCCGGCCGCGACGATCCTGGCGATCCGGGTGAGCGAGCTGGTCGAGCTCGAGGACGGCAGCACCGCCGGCCGGCGCGGCACCCCGGCAGGCGTCGCCGCGGCGATCCGGTCGGCCGTCGAGCTGGGCGCCGGAGTGATCAACCTGTCGCTGGTGTCGTACCAGGACAATCCCGGCGTGCGTGAGGCGGTCCGCTTCGCGGTGTCGCGCGACGTGGTCCTGGTCGCCGCGGCCGGGAACAGGTTCGCGGAGGGCAACCGGACCCCGTTCCCCGCCGCGTACGACGGTGTGATCGGCGTCGGCGCCATCGGCCCGGACGGCCAGCGCCTGCCTGGCTCGCAGACCGGCCCGCACGTCGACCTCGTTGCCCCCGGCGGCCGCGTCGTGACGACCTCCCCACCCCGCGGCCTCGCCACCGTGGAGGGCACGAGCTTCGCGACGCCGTACGTCGCCGCCACGGCAGCCCTGCTCCGCCAGTACCACCCGGAACTGACGGCACAGGAGATCGCCGCCCGCCTCACGGCAACCGCTGACGGCGGCACGGCAGGCCCGGGCTACGGCGCCGGCGTGCTGAACCCCTACCGCGCACTGACAGAGGAGACCGGCGCCCAACCGACCCGCTCGGGCCTGCCACTCCCCCCGATCGCCACGGACGCACACGCAGCGGAGCGCGCCGCAGCCGAACACCGGACGCTCCTCATCGCCGCCCTGACCACCGTCGCGGCCGCGCTGCTCCTGCTGACCGCGGTCGTCCTGCCCCGCGGCCGCAACCGCCGCTGGCGCCCAGGCCTCCAACGCCTCCCCGAACCCACCGACACCACGCCCGACCGCTCAGCCCCCGCCTTCACCCCGCGCCGCTGACGAACCCGGCCAGGCACCGTGCCGTTCGCTTCCCTTCGGGACCTCTCCCTCAGACCAGCGAGCGTCGGGCATGCCGAAAGGCGCCGGGGCCGACCCCCGACGCTCGTCGGACCTGCCCGCAGACCGCGAGGCCGCGGGCATGGCAGGGGCCCGGTCCGCGAGCAGGTGCGGACCGGGCCGTCTCCGGGCGCCTCAGCGCTGGGGGAACAGGTGCCTGTTGCGCTGCTCCGTTTCCAGGTAGCGGCGCATGGACTCGTCCAGGGCGACCTTGATCTCCCGCAGCGTCGCGGCCAGGTCGGCGCCGGCGCGCTCCCAGTTGGCCTGGCGGGCGGCGTACGCCTGCTGGGACTCGCCCTGCCAGCCGGCGGTCAGGCGCCGGCCGAGCTGTGAGACCTCGTCGAGGCGGGCGGTGAGCGTGTTGAGCGCGCTCTGGATGGACTGCCCGGCGTGGTCCATGGCGGCGAAGTTGACCACCAATGTGTCGTCCATGAGTGTCTCCCCCGGCTCAGAGCGGCAGCTGCTTGGTGCCGATGCCCCGGAAGCGGGCGCCGGCGTCGGAGTCGGAGACCTCGTAGTTGCGGCCGGCGGAGCGCAGGCCCTCGGCGGTCTCCAGCAGGTTCTTGTTGAGCGTGTCCTGGTCGCGGTGCCATGCCTGCTTGACCGTGTCGAACGACCGGCCGCCCGCGCCCTGCCAGCCGGTCCTCGTCGTCTCCAGCTCGCGCATCAGCGTGCTGAGCATGGTCTGCAGCTCGCCGTTGACCTGCTCGAACCGTTGTGCCGCCGATTGCAGCTCGGCCTGCTGCGCCTGTGTCGTCTGTGCCACGGTGCTCACCCCGTCTCTCGTGTCGCGGACTCGCCGACCGTATCGGCAGTCACCGATCCGCAACCAGACGTAATTCCTCCCTGTGGATAACTTCCGGCATTTCGCCGCTCCTTTACGATGGTGCGCGTGGCGGATGGCCGGTCGTTCATCAAGTGGGCCGGTGGGAAGACCCGGTATGCGACGCAGTTGATCGCGATGGCGCCGCCGTTCACGGGGCGCTATTGGGAGCCCTTCATGGGCAGTGCCGCGGTGTTCTTCGAGTTACGGCCGGCCAAGGCGGTGCTGTCAGACGCCAATCCCGAGCTCGTCGCCTGTTTCCGCGCCGTGGCCGCGCATCCGGAAGCGGTCATGCGGCGGCTGGACGCGCTGCCCAACACGGCCGAGCGGTTCGCCGCGGTCCGGGCGCAGAATCCCGCCGATCTGACCGACATCGAGCGGGCCGCCCGGGTGATCTACCTCAACAAGACCGCGTTTCGCGGGCTTTGGCGGGTCAATCGGCGGGGCGGGTTCAACGCACCTTATGGCGCTTACGACCGCCCGTACTATCGCCGGGAAACGCTGCTCGCGGCGGCGGCGGCACTCGCCGGGGTGGACATCCGGCTGTGCGATTTCGAGGAGCCGCTGCGTGAGGCGGCGGCGGGCGACTGGGTGTTTCTCGACCCGCCGTATCTGCCCGAGGGCGGGTTCGCGGATTTCAAGCGGTACACGCCGGGGCAGTTCCGCGACACGGACCACGAGCGCCTCGCCGCCGCGATGCGGGCCGCCACCGGACGCGGGGTCCTGATCACCATGACCAACAGCGACACCGACGCCACCCGTCGCATCTACGGCGACTTCACCGCCACGACGATGGCCACGCGCCGCGACATCAACCTGCGGTCCGACGCGCGGGCCAGCTCGGACCTGATCCTCACGAACTACTGAGCGCGACCTCCGGGTCGAGCGCCGGTCCGGCCGGCAGCAGCGCGACGAACTCGCCGGGCACGACGACCGGCTCCACGCCCTGATAGCCAAGGCCGGACAGGACGCCCGCCACGGGAAGGGCGTGCCTGCGGCCGAGATCGGTGACCAGTGTGAGGTTTCCGGAGTCGGTACGGACCAGCGCACCCCCACCCGGCGCCACCACGATCCGGTCGGCCAGCACCGCGCCCGAGGCCGACGCCGAGGACGTCTGCAGTGCGGCCCCGAGGTCGGGCAGCGCGTTGCCGGTCGTGATGGCGGCCTCACTGGTCGTACACGCGACGCCGGAGACATCGTCGAGAAGCTCAGGCACCTCGGAGGGCAGGCCGGCGCCGGGCGCGAGCGGGTGGACGGGCCGGTCCCCGACCAGCGCGGCGAACTCCCCCGGCGTCAGCGGCTGCGGCCTGACCTGCAGGAGCGCGGCTTGCAGCGGGGTCACCGAGGCGAGCCCGCCGGCCGTCACGACGAACGCGTCGGCCCTGTCCCCGGTGCGGACCTCGAACAGCTGCCCGACCGTGCCCGCGGCGACCTTGCGCCCACGGTCGGCGATGTCGGGGACGACCAGGTCAGGGCCTGATGGGATGGCGTGCAGGAGCGCCTGGGCGACCTTGGCCTGGCCGCGTCCCGACCACACCAGCGCGGGCAGGACGCTCCCAGGCTGTCTGATGAGGTGTTTTCGCCCGTGTACGACCAGGTACAGGCTTTCTGTCGTTCCTTTCGCCAGCAGCGCTCTGGTCCCGAGCGGCGCGCCGTCGCGTGGCGCGTTCGCGCCGACGAACAGCACCGACTCGCCCTGCTGCGCGCAGACTGCCCATGCCCCGCGGTGGAGGCTCTTCGCGGGCGGCAGCGACGCAGGCGCACCCGGGATGCCGAGTGGCGCGCCGCGGGGCGCCTCGGCGAGCGCCTTCCTGCCGACCGACACGGTTTTCGCTCCGGCGCGGTTGATGATGAGCAGCGCGGACGCCTGATTCAGGACTGGATGGACGCGTTGGTCGCGATACACAAATAGTGCGCCCGACTCCTTCTCCACAATGATCGCTGTTTCGTCGCGCCATTTGCCGGAGGTGCCGGGGACGATCAGCGCATAAGCCGCGGCGCCTCCGATGCCGAGCGCCGCGAGCAGGACCCCGACCAGCGTTGCCCCTGCTACGCGCCGAAACGGCGATCTCGGCGGGTCGCCCTCGCGCATGACCAACGCGGCCACGACCCGCTGGACCATGAACTGATACGAATGCAGCTGGTCCTGCCGCGACGCCATGCATCCCCTCCGAAACTGTCGTACCGGCGCTTTACGATATTCCGTGGATCGCATAGGCGGGGGGCGATATGAGGAAGGTCCTGTACGTGGTGCTGGCGCAGGCCGCGCTGGCGCTGTCCGTCCTGGCGTGGACGGTGCACCCGGCGTGGGCCCTGGGGTTGGTGGTGGCGCCGGTCGGCCTGCTCGCCCGCTCGCGTGGCACCGCTGTCCGACCCTTCTTGACATCCGTCGACATCGACGGCGTCGCCGCGGGCGTGGTGGAGGACGCCGACGGGCTGGCCGTGATGCTCCAGCTCGGCGACCTGTCCGACCTGCTCGGCGACGCCCCGCCGCCGCTCCCGCCACTGAGCACGCTGCTGCCCCCGCCCGCCCCGGACCTTCCGGAGCTCCGCGTCCAGCTGCTGATCAGCGCGACCGCCGCCCTCGACCGCGACGCGTCCCCCTCCGCCGTGTCCTACCGGCAGCTCACCGACGGCCAGGTGCTCGCGCACCAGCGGGTCCTGTTGTGCGTGCGCACCCGCCGCGCCGGCGGTTTCCAGCGCGAGGACCTGGAGCACACCCTCGTCGCCGCGGTCCGCCGCGCGTGCCGCCAGCTCACCAAGGCCCACCTGCCCGCCCACCCCCTGTCAGCACCGTCGGCCTCGGCCGCGCTCGCGGAGACCGCCGGCGAGCGGCCGGGCCTGCCGACCCGCGGGACGAGGCGCGGCCTGGAGGTCGGCGGCCTGCACCAGGCGGTGTTCAGGCTGCGCCGCCGCCCGCGGGAGGGCCCGTTCGCCACACATCTGCTGACGCTGCCGTGCGCCGCCGTGACGGTCGCCCTCACCGCCGCCGGCGACGACCCGTGCCGCGCCGAGCTGACGATCCGCCTCGCGGCTCTGACTCCGGCCGCCCTGGACCGGGCGATCGCCGCGCTGCACCGCCTGGCCACCACCCACGACGCCGCCGTCACCCGTCTGCGCGGCGCCCAGCTCGACGGGCTGGCCGCCACGCTCCCCCTCGGCGGCGGCGCCGCGTCGAGCACCGCCGCGCTCGCCGGCCTGCTCACCGGCCGCGACGACCTGACACCCGACGGCACCCCGGCCCGACCCGTCACCGCCGCCGACCTGGCCTCCCTCCAGCCCACCCCCGCCCCGGCCGGCCTGATGCTCGGCCGCGACCGCCGCGGCGCCCCCGCCGTCATCCACCCGTTCCGCGCCCAGCCCACCCGCGCCGTCCTGATCGGCGGCGCCCGCTGCGCCCAGCTCCTGACCCTGCGCGCCCTGGCCGTCGGCGCCCACGTCACGGTCCAGTCGTCCCGCCCCGACACCTGGTCCCCGTTCCTGCGGTCCCTCACCGGCGAGCAGATCACCCTGCTCCCAGCAAGCCGGCCCGCCACCCTCTCCGCCCCGACCCCCACCCATCCCCAACTCCTGATCCTCGACCTCGACACCGCCCCCACCGCCCGACCCGCGACCGCTGCTCGCCGCACTCCCACCGCCGGCTCCAGGCCCGCCGCCACCCCTGCTCACGCCAACAGCCCCAGATCCGGTTCTGGCTCCAGCCCCGCCACAGTTCCTCACGTCGACGGCCGCCCACCCACGCCCGCATCCACCCCCACCGTCGGCTCCAGGCCCGCCGCCGCCTCTGGTCACACGAGCCGTCCGGCACCTGCTTCCGCGCCTGCTGCCCGCTCCAGGTCGGCCAACGCTGCTCACGCCGATAGCCACACACCCGCGCCCGCATCCGCTGCCACCAGCTTCGGGCCGGCCGCTATCTCTGCTCCCGCCAACGGCCCCACACCCGCGCCCGCATCCACACCCACGCCGTCGACCGGCTTCACTCCCACTCCCGTCGATGGCCCTGACGCAGATCTCGTTGTCGGAGCCGGCTTCCCGGCCATCTCAACCGAGTCCGCTTGGCGCGCCACGCTCGTGATCCGTGACGGGCTGACGCTCGCCGATGCCGACCTGCTGACCGAGGCCGACCTCGTCTTCCTTCAGCCCCTGACCCCAGCCGAGGCCACCATCGCCACCGACGTCCTCGGCCTGACCGCTTCAGCCTCCTGGCTGACCCGCATCCCACCCGAGATGCTCGGCACCGTGATCAACCACCACACCCTCCGCTGGACCCACCTGTCCCCAACCCCCATCGAGCTCCAGCTCATCGGCCGCCCCACCCGCTGATCCAGGCCACCTTGCGCGTGGCAACTCCCGTCCTGACCCGACGGACCGTGACCGCTACCACCATCCACGAACTCCACGACGCCACATCGCGGCCCCCACACCTCGCCGCGTTCAGACCCGCCAGGAACGCACGTCGTCTCGAACCGAGCCCCCACCGAAACTCCAACTCGCCGGCCGCCCTATCCGCTGATCAGAGCCACCTTGCGCATAGCACACCCATCCGACCCAACAGCCGCTACCACCATCGACGAACTCAACAACGCCACGTCGCGGCCACCACGCCGGCCTCGTCCTTCTCGAACCCTTGATCCGAGCAATGCCACTGTCGCCGCCGATGTCCCTGGTCCAGATGCAGGAGTCGCCTATTCCCCCGAGCTTCAATCCACCAACGCTTCCCGGGCACCGCAACGCCCGGGCCGTGGAGGTGTGCAGAGGGGGCACCAGGATGCACCAGCTCTCCGCGTCCCGGTCGGGCTTGACGGCCGTCAGCGCTTGCTCGGTGCAGCCGGCTGGGCAACGGCGAGGGTCGATGGCTGGACGGATTGGGGGCAGGGCGGTTCGCCATGATCCCGAATGGTTGTGGTGGTCCTGGCTACCAGAACCGCACGGGATCATGGGGCACGGCGGACGCCGGCCCCTGACGCGCCGCGCATGCGCGGAAGCCGCCGCCTCGCGCCGTAGGCGCGCAGTAAGCGCAGCGTGGCAGGCGGTGCGAGCGCAGCGAGCATTGGGGTGCGGGTGAGAATCCCCGCCGGGACCCGCCGCGACAGCGGTGGGGCGGCAGCACAGCGGTCGGGTGGGAAGCCCCGCCGGGACCCGCCGCGCAGCGGTGGGGCGGAAGTGCAGCGGCGGAAGTACAGCGTCGCAGCTAGCACCACCTTGGTGGGGCGTGGCACGATCACCCGCATGGGAATCCTGATCCGGCTCGGCGTGAGTGCGTTCACGGTGTGGCTGGCAACGCTGGTGATCCCGGGCATCACTGTTGAGGGGACGACTGGGCGGACGGTGCTCACCGTGCTCGTCGTCGCCGCGATCTTCGGGATCGTCAATGCGGTGTTGCGCCCGATCATCAAGACTATTGGGTGCTGGGCGTATCTGCTGACGCTCGGGCTGATCTCGCTGGTCGTCAACGGGCTGCTGTTGATGCTGACGAGCTGGATCGCCGAGCAGGTGGACCTGGCGTTCCACGTCGAGAACTTCTGGCCGTCGGCGGTGCTCGGGGCGCTGTTCATCGGGGTCGTCAGCTGGATCATCAACCTCGTGATCCCCGACGGTGGCGACAAGGACCGCAACCAGCGCCGGCAGCCCCCGCCGGCCCGGCAGCAGCAGTACTACCCCCGCAACTACAGGTAGGCGGACGACCCGGTGAGGGGCGATTGGCCGACCGCCCCTTACGGTAAGAGGCGTGGAACCGCTGCGCCGTGGGTATTTGTCCGCATTGTCCGCCAACATCATGTGGGGCGTGTTCCCGCTGTACTTCCGGGCGCTGCGGCCGGCGGGGGCGGTGGAGGTGCTCGCGCACCGGATCGTGTGGTCGCTGATCTCGGTGGCGGTGCTGCTGACCGTGCTGGCGCGGTGGAAGACCCTGAAGGCGCTGGTCAAGGACGGCAAGCGGCTCGCCGGGATCGCCGCGGCGGCGGTGTTCATCGCCGTCAACTGGGGTGTCTACATCTTCGCCGTCGACACCGATCACGTGGTCGAGGCGTCACTGGGGTACTTCATCAACCCGCTGTTCGTGATCCTGCTCGGCGTGCTGGTGCTGCGCGAGCGGCTGCGGCGGCTGCAGTGGGTCGCGCTCGGCGTCGGCCTGGTCGCCGTCGTCGTGCTGAGCGTGGACAACGGGCGGTTGCCGTGGATCGCGCTGACGCTGGCCGGGTCGTTCGGGACGTACAGCCTGATCAAGAAGCGGCTCGGGCTGCCCGCCGGTGAGGGGCTGTTCCTGGAGTCGGCGGTGCTGACGCTGCCGGCGCTCGCGTTCCTGGCGTGGCTGGCGAGCCGGCACCAGGAGACGTTCGGCACGGTGTCGGCCTGGCACACGATCATGCTGGCGGGCAGCGGCCTGCTGACCGCGGTGCCGTTGCTGCTGTTCGCGGAGGCGGCGAACCGGGTGCCGCTGTCGGGTCTCGGGATCCTGCAGTACCTGACGCCGACGCTGCAGCTGCTGCTGGGCGTGCTGGTGTTCCACGAGCCGATGCCGCCGGTGCGGCTGGCCGGGTTCGCCATCGTGTGGTGCGCGCTCGCGATCTTCACCGCCGACGCGATCCGGCACAGCCACAAGCGAAGGGCGGCCGCCGTGAAGGAACCGGCGACCGCCGTCCGTGAAGCGGTGTGAGTCAGACGACGAAGGTCAGGCGTCGAGGGCGAGCAGGGCCGTGCCGTCCGCCCCGCGGATCTCGATCTTCTGGATGTTGTCGCGCCGGAACTGGCTGTGCGCCTTGAGCTCGTACTCGTCGCCGGCGCCGGCGGTCCACGAGTCGAGCTCCTCGGGTTCGCCGGACTTCGGCACGACGTAGAGCTTGTACGTCCACTTGCCGTAGCCACCAGCGGGCTTGTACGCGCACCGCATCCGCACGAGGGTGCCGTCGTCGAGCCCTTCGAGCGCGAGGCTGGCGGTCACCGGTACCGTCGCCGCGACCTCCTGCATGGCGACGAAGTCGGGCTGGCCGAACCCCGCGGACCGCACCCCGAGCACCGCGAGCACGCCCAGGCAGGCGGCGACGAGCGCCGTCCCCGCGGTCTGCCAGCGACGGCGGCGCCGCTCGGTGCGCCGGCTGCGCCGCGCCCGGTCGAGCACCCGCGGCAGCAGCGGATCAACCCCCGAAGCATCGGCCGGCGCAGGAACGGCGGACGGACCAGCCCACGAAGCGTCCGGCAAAGACGAAGACGAAGGCGAAGACGAAGACGCGACTGACGGACCGGCCCACGACAGGTCCGGAGACGAAGACGAAGACGCGGGCGAGGACGGCGGCACAGCCGAGGGACCGGCCCACGAAGCGACGCCAGGATCGAGCTTGCCGAGCAGCTCCGGCAGGTCGCCGAACTCCGCCACCTCCGCCTGGCACTCCGCACAGCCCGCCAGGTGCCGCTCATACGCGTCGCGCTCCTCGGACGACAGCGCCCCGAGCACGTACACGGCCGAGTCATGGAGGTGTTCACACCTCATTGCCCACCCCCAACTCCTCCAGGACGACCTTCAGCGAACGCAGTGCGTAGTAGGTCCGCGACTTGACGGTGCCCGGGGGCACGCCCAGTCGTTCGGCCGCCTCAGCGACCGAACGTCCCTGGTAGAAGCACTCCACCAGGACCTCGCGGTGCGGTCGGGAAAGCCGGTTCAGTGCCTCCGCCAGGACCCAGGACTCCACCGCGCGCTCGGTCTCGTCGACCGCGACCGGAGCCTCCGGCAGCTGGTCGGTGAAGACCTCGCCGACCCGCGCGGAGCGTCGCCGCCACGCATCGATGGCAAGGTTCCGAGCGGTGGTGAAGAGCCAGGCCCGCACCGAGCCGCGCGCCGGGTCGAGCGCCTCCGGGTGTTGCCAGGCCCGCAGCAGGGTCTCCTGCACGAGGTCCTCGGCCCGTTGACGGTCTCCGCCGGTCAGTCGCAGCGCGTGGGCGAGCAGCGCGTCTCCATGCTCCTTGTGGAGCGCCTTCAGCAGCAGGTCAGCATCGTCTGTACTCACGCTTTGGCACTATCCGCATCCCTTCCACTGGCTTCTACGCACTAATACGCACAGCGGTTCAAGGCGGCGTCACATGTCATTCACCCGACATCCCTAGGGTCGCGTGTCATCCCCCGTCGCTGATCAGGATCAGGAGTCCGTAATGTCGGATACCCATCGCCGGCCGTTACCGTTCATCGGCGCGGCCAACGTGACGCACGGCGGCCGTGACCGCATGACCTGCCTGTACCGCTGCGGCAACGCCTGCGAGCACCCGGTGCCGAACCAGTCCGACAACCCGTACTTCACCGACCAGGTGAACGCGGTGTCGCGGCGGGGCGTCATGCGCGCCGGCGCGCTGGTGCTGGGTCTGGCCGGGGCGGGAGCCGCCGTCGGGACGCCCGCGTTCGCCGCGCCGGCCGGGGAGGCCGTCGAGCCTGACGTGGTGGTGCCCGAGGTCGACACGTTCGCGGCGAAGAGCCCCGAGCCGTCGCAGCTGACGTTCAAGGCGGTCACGCCCAACCAGGTCGACGGCATCGTCGTCCCCAACGGGTACGACCACGCCGTCGTCATCAAGTGGGGCGACGAGGTCGTGCCGGGCGCGCCGCGGTTCAACGTCGCGAAGCAGTCCGCCGACGCGCAGTCCAAGCAGTTCGGCTACAACAACGACTTCGTCGCGGTGCTGCCGCTGGACCGCCGGGGCGAGCGGGCGCTGCTCGTGTGCAACCACGAGTACACCAACGAAGACCTGATGTTCCCGAACTTCCCGGGCATCGACGGGCTGTCGGTCGAGCAGCTGCGCACCGCGATGGCGGCGCACGGCATGTCGGTGGTCGAGCTGGAGCGGGTCGGCGACTCGGGCCGCTGGACCCCGGTTTCCCGCGGGTGGCGGCGGTACAACCGCCGGATCACCGCACTGGCGACGCACTTCAAGATGACCGGCCCCGCGGCCGGCCACGCCCTGCTGAAGACCGCGGCGGACCCGTCGGGCCGCGACGTCATCGGCACGCTCAACAACTGCGCCGGCGGCGTGACCCCATGGGGCACGATCCTGTCGGGCGAGGAGAACTTCAACCAGTACTTCGTCGGCGCCGAGACCGCCGTCGAGCCGGCGAAGACCCGGTTCAACCGGTACGGCATCGACACGGTCAACCACTACCCGTCGGGCAGCCGCAAGTGGGACCGCGCCGACGCCCGCTTCGACCTGACGAAGAACCCGAACGAGGCCAACCGCTTCGGCTGGGTCGTCGAGATCGACCCGTTCACGCCGGGCTCCACCCCGCGCAAGCACACCGCGCTGGGCCGCGTGAAGCACGAGGGCGCCAACATCATCATCGCCAAGAACGGCAAGGCCGTGGCATACATGGGCGACGACGAGCGCTTCGACTACCTGTACAAGTTCGTGTCGGACAAGAAGTTCGACAGCGGGAAGTCCTACTTCGCCCGCCGGCACAACCTGACGCTGCTGGAGTCGGGTTCGCTGTACGTGGCGAAGCTCGGCTTCACGTCGGCGGCGGAGATCGACGGCAGTGGCAAGCTGCCCGCCGACGGCGCGTTCAACGGCACCGGCGAGTGGGTCGCGCTGGTCAAGGACGGCAAGTCGCAGGTCCCCGGCATGTCGGTCGAGGAGGTGCTGATCTTCACGCGCCTCGCGGGTGACGCGGTCGGCGCGACCAAGATGGACCGCCCCGAGGACGTCGAGCCCAACCCGAAGACCGGCAAGATCTACGTCGCGCTGACGAACAACACCGCGCGCGGCCCGGCCGGCAAGGCGCCCGCCGACGAGGCGAACCCGCGCACGAACAACAAGCACGGCCACATCTTCGAGATCACCGAGGACAAGGGCGACCACACGGGCACGACGTTCACCTGGACGATCCCGATCGTCTGCGGTGACCCGAAGGACCCGGCGACCTACTTCATGGGCTTCGACAAGGCCCAGGTGTCGCCGATCTCCTGCCCCGACAACGTCGCGTTCGACGGCGCCGGCAACCTGTGGATCTCCACGGACGGCAACGCGCTCGGCACCAACGACGGCCTGTTCGCGGTGCCGCTCGAGGGTCCGGAGAAGGGCCACCTGAAGCAGTTCCTGACGGTGCCCTACGGCGCCGAGACCTGCGGCCCGTGGATCCACGGCGACAACAAGAGCGCGTTCGTCGCGGTGCAGCACCCGGGTGAGATCACCGGCGCCTCGATCGAGAAGCCGGCGTCCAACTGGCCCGACGGCGACTTCGCCAAGCCCGGCGTCGCGGTGGCGTGGCGGGTGGACGGCCGCAACATCGGCGTCTGAGCCGCATCTCTGTGGCGGGTGTCTCCCCTGTACGAGGGGGAGGCACCCGCTTCACTGTTCGGCCAGGACCGTCGCCAGGTGGTGCGCGGTGGCCAGCAGGCGGGTCCGCACGACCTTCGCCGAGGACATCAGCTCGGCGGGCGGCAGCGCGCACGCCAGCACGACCCGGCGGTCGGGGTCGCGGTCGTTGACGACCATGACGGCCGCGCAGGCGAGGCCCTGGCGGAACTGGCCGATCTCGATCTGCATGCCGCGGCGGTCGCCGGCGGCGAGGTCGGAGTCGAGCGCCTCGGGCGAGGTCAGCGTCGCCGAGGTGTAGGCGCGCATCCCGTACTCCTTCAGGAACCGCCACCGCTGGTCGGCGCTCATCGTGGCGAGCAGCGCCTTGCCCAGCGCGGTCGCGTGCGCGGCCTCGTCGTAGCCGGGCACCAGGTCGTCGAGCGGCGGTGTCCGCGGGCCCTCGGCCGCGGCCGTCACGGCGATCCTGCCGCCGATGAAGCGCCCCAGGTAGTGGCTGTACCCCGTCTCGGCGGCGGCGCGGCGCAGCCGGTCCGTGACGGCGCTGGGCCCCCGGAACGCGAGCACCAGCTCCCGATAGCGGTCGGCGATCTCCAGGCCGACCACGTAGGTGCCGTTCTCGCGGCGGATGACGTAGCCCTCGTACGCGAGGGTGCGCACCAGGTGATAGGTAGTAGCGACCGTGAAGTCACATCGCCTGGCGATCTGCTTCACGGTGAGGCCGCGTGGTGACTGACCCACGGCCTCCAAGACTCGTAGTGCCCTCGAAACGCTCCGGATGAGGTCCGAGGGTTCGGCCTGTGGATCCCGCACCGCCGCCCTCCCCAGCCGCAGCAGTAACTGGATTCACACCATATGAAACTGGAGCGGGTCCAGGGAACACTTTGATCATTTCTGGAGCCAGGTCAGGGAATCCGGCGGCTCTACACATAGCGATGAATGGCCCATTCTGGACATCGGTCATGTGCAGTCACGCTTTCGACACGCCGTGTAGCGTGAGTAATGCTCAGGCTGCGCGCGTGTCATCTGTGGAAGTAATGGGTGCCCGCTTGAGTAACCGTCGCGCGAGTTCCGCCAAGCCGCTCCTGGCTGTCATCACGCCGTTGCGAGTTGTTGCGGGGGCAGGTACCGGCGCCAGGTCGCTATGAGCAATATGGCCGGACATGCCGAAGCCCCGGTGCGGTCGTCATGACCAACCCCGGGGCTTCGGAAAGGGATCAGTTGGTGCGGTCGGCGATGAAGTCGCAGAGCGACTCGAGGGCCACGCGCGCCGGCACGTGCGGCAGCGGGGCCAGGGACGCCCGTGCGCGGTCGGCATAGCCGCGGACGGTCTCGCGGGCCTGCTTCAGCGCCGCGGACTCCCGGAGCAGCCCCAGGGCCTCCGCGTGCAGCGCGTCGTCGGTGACCGGCCCCGCGGACAGGATCTCGCGGAGGCGGATCGACGCGGCGTCGCCGTCGCCGGAGGCCAGCGCGTAGAGCACCGGCAGGGTCGGCACGCCCTCGCGGAGGTCGGTGCCGGGCGTCTTGCCCGACTGGGTGCTCTCGCTGGCGATGTCGATCAGGTCGTCGGACAGCTGGAAGGCGATGCCGAAGGTCTCCGCGAAGGTCGCGAGCGCCTCGATCTCCTCCTCGCTGCAGCCGCCGAACATGCCGCCGAAGCGGGCGCTGGTCGAGATCAGCGAGCCGGTCTTCTGCGAGATGACCCGCAGGTAGTGCGAGATCGCGTCCTCGCCGTGCATCGGGCCGGCGGTCTCGGCGACCTGGCCGTGCACGAGGCGGGAGAACGTGCTCGACTGGATCTTGACCGCCTCGAGGCCGAGCTCGGTGGCGCACGCGGCGGCACGGGCGAAGAGGTAGTCGCCGATCAGGATGGCGAGGGAGTTGCCCCAGCGCGAGTTCGCGCTGGGCGCGCCGCGGCGCACGTCCGCCTCGTCCATGACATCGTCGTGGTAGAGCGTGGCGAGGTGGGTCAGCTCGACCACCGCGCCGGCCATCACGACGTCGCGCGAGCTCGGGTCGCCGAAGTGCGCGGCGAGCGCCACGAGCAGCGGGCGGAAGCGCTTGCCGCCCGCGTTGACCAGGTGGCGGGCCGCCTCGGTCACCAGCGGGTTGGCGCTGTCGACGGAGTCGATCAGCACCGTCTCGACGTCCTTGAGGATCGCCATGACGCTGCTTTCCAACGCCGGATCGGCGAAAGTCAGGCCGACAGACGCACCCGATTGCACGGTTCCCGTACTCACCACAGCTCCAACGATGCCATAGCCTGTCCGATCAGCTTGCGGCGCCCTTCATACAGCGACGTCCCCACGTGGTTGGCCACGGGGGACGTCACGGTGTGCGGGGCTATTTTCCGAAGAATGCCCCGGCGTGCTCGGTCGCATCGAGCAGCACGCTCGGGGCGACACCAAGCACCAAGGTCGCGACGGTCCCGATGACCAGCGCCGCTGCCGTCATCGCGCCCGGGATCGACACCGCAGGGGTGGTCTCGCCCGGCTCCGACAGCCACATCATGACGACCACCCGCAGATAGGGGAAGGCCAGAATGGCGCTGCTCACCACGCCGGCGATCACCAGCCACGTCTGGCCGGCGTCGATGGCGGAGGCGAAGACGCCGAACTTCGCGGTGAAACCGCTGGTCAGCGGCAGTCCGGCGAAGGCCAGCAGGATGAACGTGAAGAGCGTCGCATACAGCGGCGAACGCTTCCCGAGCCCGGCCCAGCGGGACAGGTGGGTCGCCTCGCCGTCGGCGTCGCGGACCAGGGTCACCACGGCGAACGCGGCGAGCACCGTGAAGCCGTAGGCGACCAGGTAGAACATCGAGCTGGAGACACCCTTGCCGAACGCGAGGACACCGACGAGCAGGTAGCCGGCGTTGGCGATCGACGAGTAGGCGAGCAGGCGCTTGATGTCGGTCTGCGTGACGGCCAGGATCGCGCCGACGAGCATCGTGATGACCGCCACGGTGCCGAGCACGTCCTGCAGCGCCCACTCGGTGCGGGAGAAGCCGACGTTGACCAGCCGCAGCAGACCGCCGAACGCGGCCACCTTGGTGCAGGCCGCCATGAGCGCGGTGACCGGGGTCGGCGCGCCCTGGTAGACGTCCGGGGTCCACACGTGGAACGGGACCGCGGCGGCCTTGAAGAGCAGGCCGATCGACAGCATCGCCAGGCCGACGTAGAGCAGGATGTCGTCGTTGGCGGAGCTCTGGATCGCGGTGTCGATCGCCTTGAAGTCGACCTGGCCGGCGTACCCGTAGATCAGCGCGATGCCGAAGAGGAAGAACGCCGAGGCGAACGAGCCGAGCAGGAAGTACTTGAGCGCGGCCTCCTGCGAGAGCAGCCGCCGGCGGCGGGCGAGGGCGCACAGCAGGTACAGCGGCAGCGAGAAGACCTCGAGCGCCACGAACATGACCAGCAGGTCGTTGGCCGTGCAGAAGAGCAGCATGCCGCCGAACGCGAACATCGCCAGCGGGAAGACCTCGGTGGCGCCGGCGGTGCGGGTGGCCTGGTCGCGGTCGGCGTCCGTGTTGGCGGTGACCGCGGCCTGCGCGACGAACGCGCCGCCGGTCTCCAGCGTCCGCTCCCCGATCAGCAGCAGCGACACGATGCCGAGGACGATCACCGACGCCGACAGGAACAGGCCCGGCTTGTCGATGGCGACCGCGGTGTGCGCCGTGAGCACCTCCTTGCTGCCCTGGTTGATCACCATGACGAGCGCGGCGACCATGCCGAGCAGCGACAGCGAGAGCTGCACGGTGTGCCTGATCCGCCGGGGTACGAAGCCCTCGACGAGCACGCCGACGCACGCGACGCCGAAGAGGATCAGCATCGGCGACAGGGCCGCGTAATCCAGGTGCGGCAGTTGGAGTTTGTCGTTCACTTGCCGGCCTCCACGGTGCCTGCGGTGGCTTTCGGGTCGGTGACGTGCATGTCCGTCATCGTCGCCTTGATCGCCGGGTTGATCACGTCGATGACCGGCTTCGGGTAGAAGCCGAGCACCAGGATCAGCACGATCAGCGGCGTGACGACGACGGCCTCACGCAGCGACAGGTCGCGGGTCATCGCCTTGATCTCGAGCAGCTTCGGGTTCGTGGTGCCCTGCGTGGTGCGCTGGATCATCCAGAGCACGTAGCCGGCGGCCAGGATGATGCCGGCGGTGGCGATGACGGCCACCGTCTTGTTCACCGTGAACGTGCCGATCAGCACCAGGAACTCGGAGACGAACGGCGAGGTGCCGGGCAGTGCGAGCGAGGCGAGACCGGCGATGAAGAAGACGCCGGCGAGGACCGGCACGAGCTTGCCGGCGCCGCCGAAGTCGCTCACCAGGGCGCTGCCGCGCCGGCTGACCAGCATGCCGACGACCAGGAAGAGCAGGCCGGTCGCGAGGCCGTGGTTGACCATGTACAGCACGGCGCCGGTGCCCGCCTGGGTGGTGAAGGCGAAGATGCCGATGCCGATGAAGCCGAAGTGGGCGATCGACGTGTAGGAGACCAGCCGCTTCAGGTCCTGCTGACCGATCGCCACCAGCGCGCCGTACACGATGCCGACCAGCGCGAGCGTCAGCCCCAGCCAGGCGAAGTACTTCGAGGCGTTGGGGAACAGCGGCAGGCAGTAGCGCAGGATGCCGAACGTGCCGACCTTGTCCATGACGCCGACGAGCAGCGCCGCCGAGCCGGCCTGCGCGGCGCCACCGGCGTCGGGCAGCCAGGTGTGGAACGGGAAGAACGGCGCCTTGATCGCGAACGCCAGGAAGAAGCCGAGGAACAGCCACCGCTCGGCGGTGACGCTGAAGTCCGCGGACACCAGCGTCTGCCAGTCGAAGGTGTGCCCGCCCAGCACCCACAGCCCGACCACGGCGGCGAGCATGAACAGGCCGCCGACGAGGGAGTACAGGAAGAACTTGACGGCCGCGTACTGCTTCTGGTGACCGCCGTAGGAGCCGATGAGGAAGTACATCGGCACGAGCATGACCTCGAAGAACACGTAGAACAGGAACACGTCCTGCGCGGCGAAGACGCCGATCATCGTGGATTCGAGGGCCAGCAGCAGCGCGAAGTACGCCGGCACCGACCGCTTGCTCTTGTCGGCGTCGTGCCACGAGGCGAGCACGACCAGCGGCACCAGCAGCGCGATCAGCGCGACCATCACCAGGGCGATGCCGTCGACCGCGAACGTGAACTTGGCGCCCCACTGCGGGATCCAGGTGTACGACTCGCGGAACTGGAACCGCTCGCCGTCGGGCTTGAACTGCAGCCACAGCCCGACGGTCAGCGCCAGGATCAGCAGCGACCAGCCGAACGCGGCGCGTTTGGCCAGCTCCGGCTTGTCCTTCGGCAGGAACGCGATCCCGGCGGCGCCGACGAGCGGCGCGACCGTGAGCACGGTCAGGTACGGAAAGGAGCTCATCCGAACGTCACCGCCAGCATGGCGGCCACCACGAGCACCGCGCCTCCAAGGATGGACAGGGCATAGGAGCGCACGAAACCGGTCTGCGCCCGGCGGAGCCGGCCGGAGCCGCCGCCCACGCCCGCGGCGAGGCCGTTGACCAGCCCGTCGATGCCGCGGTTGTCGAGGTAGACCAGCGCACGGGTCAGGTAGCGGCCGGGCGCCTCGAAGACCGCCTCGTTGAACGAGTCGGTGTAGAGGTTCTTGCGGGCCGCGGTGACCAGCACGCCGGCCGGCTGCTCCTGCAGGGCGGTGCCCTTGTTGAACAGCGCGACCGCCAGGCCGACACCGGCGAGCGTCACCACGATCGACAGGATCGTGATCAGCGTGTGGCCCATGACCGGCTCGTGCTCGACGTGCTCGCTGCCGTACACCGGGGTCAGCCACTCGGGCACCGACGTCGACAGCAGATAGCCGGCACCGACCGAGCCGACCGCCAGCAGGATCAGCGGGATCGTCATGATCTTCGGCGACTCGTGCGGGTGCCGGATGTCGTCGGTCCACCGCTCCGGGCCGTGGAACGTCAGCCAGAAGAGCCTGGTCATGTAGAACGCGGTCAGACCGGCGCCCAGCAGGGCCGCGCCGCCGAACAGCCACGCCGTCCAGCCCTCGCGCTCGAACGCCGCGACGATGATCGGCTCCTTGGAGAAGAAGCCCGACAGCGGCGGAATGCCGATGATGGCCAGCCAGCCGAGGCCGAACGTGACCCAGGTGATCTTCATGTACTTCCACAGCCCGCCGAAGCGGCGGATGTCGGTCTGGTCGTGCATCCCGTGCATGACCGAACCGGCGCCGAGGAACATGCCGGCCTTGAAGAAGCCGTGCGCGAGCAGGTGGATCAGGGCGAGCGCGTAGGCGGCGCCGCCGAGCCCGACACCCAGGAACATGTAGCCGATCTGGCTGACCGTCGACCAGGCGAGGACCCGCTTGATGTCGTCCTTGGCGGTGCCGATGATGCAGCCCATCAGCAGCGTCAGCGCGCCGACCGCGACCACGACCGTCTGCGCCGTGGAGTTGGCGTCGAAGATCGCGTGCGACCGGGCGACCAGGTAGACGCCGGCGGTGACCATCGTGGCGGCGTGGATGAGCGCCGACACCGGGGTCGGGCCCTCCATGGCGTCCGGGAGCCAGGCCTGCAACGGGAACTGGCCGGACTTGCCGGCCGCGCCGAGCAGCAGCAGGAGCGCCATGGTCAGGATCACGCCGCCGCTGAGCTTGTCGACGTTGTTGAAGACCTCGGCGTAGTCGACCGTGCCGAGGTAGGCGAACATCATGAAGATGGCGATCGCGAAACCGGCGTCACCGACGCGGTTCATCAGGAACGCCTTCTTACCGGCGGTCGCCGCGCTCGGGCGCAGGTACCAGAACGAGATCAGCAGGTAGGACGCGAGACCGACGCCCTCCCAGCCGAAGTAGAGCATCACGTAGTTGTTGCCGAGGACCAGCAGCAGCATCGCCGCGACGAACAGGTTGAAGTAGCCGAAGAACTTCCGGCGACCCGGGTCGTGGTCCATGTAGCCCACCGCGTACAGGTGGATCAGCGAACCGACACCCGTGATCAGCAGGACGAACATCGCCGACAGCGGGTCGAACAGCAGACCCAGCTCGACCTTGAAGTCCCCGACGCCGATGTAGTCCCACAGCTTCAGCTCGACGCCGCTGCGGTTCTCCAGCCCGCGGAGCGTGAAGAAGTAGGTCAGTCCCAGCACGAAGGACGTGGCGACGCTGAGCACGCCGAGCCAGTGTCCCCAACGGTCGGCGCGCTTGCCGAGCAGCAGCAGCACCGCCGCGCTCGCCAGCGGGATCGCGACGAGCAGCCAGAACGAGCCCAGCCACCCGGACGCCGCCGTGTAGGCGATTTGTTCCACAACCCGCTCCCTAGTACTTCAGCAGGTTCGCGTCGTCGACGCTTGCGGAGCGTCGAGTCCGGAAGATCGACATGATGATCGCCAGGCCGACGACGACCTCGGCCGCCGCGACGACCATGACGAAGAACGCCATGATCTGGCCGTCGAGCGAGCCGTTGATCCGGCTGAACGTGACCAGCGCGAGGTTGGCCGCGTTGAGCATGAGCTCGATGCACATGAACAGCACGATGGCGTTGCGCCGGATGAGCACACCCACCGCGCCGATCGTGAACAGGATCGACGCCAGCACGATGTAGTACGTCGGTGTCACTTCTCGGTCCCCTTCGGTGCGACGTCTGCCGACGTCAACTCCCGGGTCGGGAGGATCTTGGAGATGCTGCGGTCCGACGGGGTGCCGTCGGGCAGCCGCGCGGGCGTCGCCACCGAGTCGGAGGTGGAGAACACACCCGGGCCGGGCTTCGGCGCGGGGTAGTTGCCCGGCCGGAACCGGGCGAGCATCCGCTCCGGCTGGCTGACCTTGTCTTCCTTGCGCTTCTCGATGTGCGCCAGGATCATCGCGCCCACCGCCGCCGTGATCAGCAGCGCCGAGGTCACCTCGAAGACGAACACGTACTTGGTGAAGATGAGGCTGGCCAGGCCGGTCACGTTGCCGGCCGCGTTCGCCTCGGCCAGCCCCTTCGGGGCGCTCCCGCCGAGCGCGCGGTACAGCCCCATGCCCATCAGCAGGGCCAGCCCGACGCCGAGCAGGATCGCCACCATCCGCTGGCCGCGCAACGTCTCGATCAGCGAGTCCGAGGAGTCGCGGCCGACGAGCATCAGCACGAACAGGAACAGCATCATGATGGCGCCGGTGTAGACGATGATCTGCACCATGCCGATGAACGGGCCGGCCTGCAGGACGTAGAACACGCCCAGGCACATCATCGTGATCACCAGGAACAGCGCGGAGTGCACCGCGTTGCGCGCCCAGACCATGCCGATGGCGCCGAGGACCGCGATCGGGGCGAGGATCCAGAAGGTGGCGGCCTCGCCGCCCTTCACGTCACCCGCGGCGGCCAGCAGCTCCAGGGAGTAGTTCACGCCTGACCCCCCTTGTAGTGCTCGGCACCCGCGGACGTGCCGGGGTTGTCGAGCGCGCCGACGTAGTAGTCCTTCTCGGTGTCACCGAGACGCATGTCGTGCGGCGGGCGCTCCATGCCCGGCAACAGCGGCGCGAGCAGCATCTCCTTGGTGAAGATGAGGTCGCGCCGGTTGTCGCGGGCCAGCTCGTACTCGTTGCTCATGGTCAGCGAACGGGTCGGGCAGGCCTCGATGCACAGGCCGCAGAAGATGCAGCGGGCGTAGTTGATCTGGTACGTCTGGGCGTACCGCTCACCGGGCGAGAAGCGCTCGTCCTCGGTGTTGTCGGCGCCCTCGACGAAGATCGCGTCCGCGGGGCACGCCCACGCGCACAGCTCACAGCCGATGCACTTCTCCAGGCCGTCCGGCCACCGGTTGAGGATGTGCCGGCCGTGGTACCGGGGGGCCGGAGGCTTGCGCTGCTCCGGGTACTCCTCGGTCACCACCTTCTTGAACATGTGCGAGAAGGTGACGCCGAAGCCTTTCAGCGTTCCACCGATGCTCATTTCGCCACCTCCGCTTCGCTCCGGCGTCGGCCTGAGCCAATCTGCAATGCCGATGAGCGGCCCGAGCCGCTCCGCTGGCCGCTCATGCGTTCTCCTTGCCGGTCGAGACGGGCTCCCGCTCGACGATCACGCGCTTGGCCCGCGGGCTGGGCGGGACCTCAAGGTTGAGCGGCGGCAAGGGGAAGCCCTTGCTGCCACCGACCCGGCCGCCGGGGTGTGCCTCCGGGATCTCGACGACCGTGGCGCCGCGCCGCGACAGGACGATCGCCACCAGGCCGAGCGCCAGGGCCGCGACGATGATCGCGACGGAGACGCCGAACTTGCCGCCGGAGCTGAGGCTGTCGGTGTTGATCGTCAGCAGGATGCCGGCGAGGGTCAGGATCCAGATCAGGTTGGCCGGGATGAGGACCTTCCAGCCGAACCGCATGAACTGGTCGTACCGCAGGCGGGGCAGCGTGCCGCGCAGCCAGACGAACACGAACAGCAGCAGCAGGACCTTGATGGTGAACCAGAGAACCGGCCACCAGCCCTGGTTGGCGCCGTCCCACAGCGAGATCGGCCATGGTGCCCGCCAGCCGCCGAGGAACAGCGTCGCGCACAGGCCGGAGACGGTGACCATGTTGACGTACTCGGCGAGGAAGAACAGCGCGAACTTCAGCGACGAGTACTCGGTGTGGAAGCCGCCGACGAGCTCCGACTCGGCCTCGGGGAGGTCGAACGGCGCCCGGTTCGTCTCGCCGACCGCGGCGGTGAAGTAGATCAGGAAGCTCGGCAGCAGCAGGATGACGTACCAGGCGGGCAGGTCCGCGCTCCAGCCGCCGATGTCGACGGTGCCGTTGCCGGCCTGCTGCTCCACGATCTGCGAGGTCGACATCGTGCCGGAGACCAGGAAGACCGAGACGATCGACAGGCCCATCGCGACCTCGTACGAGATCATCTGGGCGCTGGAGCGCAGGCCGCCGAGCAGCGGGTAGGTCGAGCCGGAGGCCCAGCCGCCGAGCACGACGCCGTAGATGCCCATCGACGAGCACGCCAGCACCAGCAGGACCGCCACCGGGATGTCGGTGAGCTGCAGCGGGCTGTGGTGGCCGAAGATCGACACCGTCGGGCCGAACGGGATCACCGAGAACGCGGTGAACGCGCAGATCGTGGAGATCACCGGCGCGAAGAAGAAGACCACCTTGTCCGCGAGGCGCGGCATGATGTCTTCCTTGAACGCCAGCTTCAGGCCGTCGGCGAGCGACTGCAGGAGGCCGAACGGGCCGTTGCGGTTCGGCCCCGGGCGGACCTGCATCCGGGCGACGACCTTGCGCTCGTACCAGATGGCGAAGAGCGTCATGACGACCAGGAACGCGAAGATCACGACGACCTTGGCGAGCACCAGCCACCAGGGGTCTTTGCCGAACTGGTCGAGGTTCGCGGCGAGGATCATGAGTTGGTACCCCCAGTGCTGATCTCGACCAGCGCACCTTCGGCCACGCCGAGCGTGCGCCGCAGGGTCGAGCCGGGCGAGTTCGTCGGGACCCAGACGACGCGATCGGCCATGTCGGTGACCAGCGCCGGCAGGGTGATCGCGCCCCGTGCCGTGCCGACCGTCACCGGGTCACCGTCGGCGACCCCGAGGTCGGCGGCCGTGCTCTTGGAGATCCGCGCGACCGGTGTGCGGGCGGTGCCGGCCAGGTGGCCGTCGCCGTCCTGCAGCGAGCCGCTGTCGATCAGGTGGTGCCAGGACGCCAGGATCGCCTGGCCGCCGGCCGGCGTGGCGGCCACACCCGCGGCCACCGTCGGCACCTCGGCCCGGACGCTGGCGCGCAGCGCGGCACCGGCCGTGGCGGTGCCCGGCAGCGGCAGCTCCGCGAGCGTGGCGAGCTGCGCCCGCGCCGCGTCGACGTCGCCGACACCCAGCTCGATGCCCAGCTCACGGCCGAGCGCGTCCAGCACGCGGGCGTCGCTCATCGCGGCGGTCTTCAGCACCGTGACGAACGGCCGGACCCGGCCTTCCCAGTTGACGTAGGAGCCGCTCTTCTCGACCGCCGGGGCGATCGGCAGGACCACGTCGGCGCGCTTGGCGACGGCGCTGAGCCGCAGCTCCAGGCTGACCACGAACCCGACCGCGTCGAGCGCCTCCTCGGCCGCCCGCGGGTCGGCCAGGTCGCCGGTGTCGACGCCGCCGACGAGCAGCCCGCCGAGCTGGCCGGCCTTCGCGGCCGCGATGATCGCGTCGGTGTCCCGTCCCGAGGCGCTGGGCAGGACGCCCGCGTCGAGCTGCCACGCGATGGCGACCTCGCTGCGCGCGGCCGGGTCGTACACCGGACGGCCACCCGGCAGGAGGGTCGGCAGCGCGCCGGCCTCGACCGCGCCGCGGTCACCCGCGCGCCGTGGCACCCAGGCGAGCTTGGCGCCGGTCTCCGTGGCGATCCGCGCCGCGGCGGACAGGCCGCCCTCGACGCTCGCCAGCCGCTCGCCGACGAACAGGATCGCGCCCTCGGCCGACAGCGCCTCGCGCAGCTGCTCGGACCCGCCGAGCACCTCCGCCTCGGCGCCCGGCGCGGTGAGCAGGACGGTCGCGCCGAGCTTCTCGAACCCGCGGCTGACGAACGGGGCGACCGCGTAGCTGGCCAGCCCCCGCTTCAGGTAGGTCTTGCGGGCCCGCAGGTAGATGATCGGGCACTCTTCCTCGGGCTCCAGCCCGACGAAGACGACCGCGCCGGCGCGCTCGATGTCGGAGTACGTGACCTCGACCTGGCCGGCCACCGACGAGCCGAGGAACTCGGTCTCCTCCGTGGACAGCGGGCGGGCCCGGAAGTCGATGTCGTTGGTGCCGAGGGCGACCCGGGCGAACTTCGAGTACGCGAACGCGTCCTCGACCGTCAGCCGGCCGCCGGTCAGGACGCCGACGCCGCCGTTGTCCTTCGCCGCGGCGAGCCCGGCGGCCGCGACGGTGAGGGCCTCGGGCCAGCTCGCCTCGCGCAGCTCACCGGTCTTAGCGTCGCGCACCAGCGGCTTGGTCAGCCGGTCGGTGGCGTTGGTGTACTGGAACGCGAAGCGGCCCTTGTCGCAGTTCCACTCCTCGTTGACCGCCGGGTCGTCGCCCGCCAGGCGGCGCATGACCTTGCCGCGGCGGTGGTCGGCCCGCTGGTCACAGCCTGCCGCGCAGTGCTCGCACGCGTTCGGCGTGGACACCAGGTCGAACGGCCGGGCCCGGAAGCGGTACTGCGCGCTGGTGAGCGCGCCGACCGGGCAGATCTGGATCGTGTTGCCGGAGAAGTACGAGTTGAACGGCGCGTCGTCCTCGGGCGACTCGGGGTTGCCCCGGAAGACGCCGATCTGCTCGTTGGACGAGCGCTCCATGAGGTCGATGAACTTGTCGCCGGCGATCTCGTCGGAGAACCGGGTGCAGCGCTGGCACAGCACGCACCGCTCGCGGTCGAGCAGCACCTGGGTGCTGATCGGCAGCGGCTTCGGGTACTCCCGCTTGTGCTCGACGAACCGGCTCTCGGCCTGGCCGTTGCTCATCGCCTGGTTCTGCAGGGGGCACTCGCCGCCCTTGTCGCAGACCGGGCAGTCCAGCGGGTGGTTGATCAGGAGGAACTCCATGATGCCCTCTTGGGCCTTCTTGGCCACGTCGGAGGTCATCTGGGTGCGGACCACCATGCCCTCGGCGACCGGCTGCGTGCACGAGGCCACCGGCTTGCGCTGGCCTTCCACGTCGACCAGGCACTGGCGGCACGCGCCGGCGGGAGCCAGCAGCGGGTGGTCGCAGAAGCGGGGGATGGAGATGCCGATCTGCTCGGCGGCCCGGATGACGAGGGCGCCCTTGGGTGCCTCGACCTCGATGCCGTCGATGGTCAGCTTGACCGTCTCGACCTTCGGAACGACGTCCGTCATCAGTGGGCTCCTACCAGTTCGCCCTTGAACATCGGGGCCTTGCGGCCTTCGATGTAGTCCAGGTAGTCCTGCTTGAAGTACTTGATCGAGGACGTCACCGGGCTGGTGGCACCGTCACCGAGCGCGCAGAACGAGCGCCCGAGGAGGTTGTCGCAGGCGTCCAGCAGGGTGTCGAGGTCCTGGTGGGTGCCCTGGCCGGCGAGGATGCGGTGCAGGATCCGCACCATCCAGTAGTTGCCCTCGCGGCACGGCGTGCACTTGCCGCAGGACTCGTGGTGGTAGAAGGCGATCCACCGGTACGTCGCGTAGACGATGTCGTCCTGGTCGGAGAAGACCTGGACGGCGGTGGTGCCGAGCATCGTGCCGACGCTCATCATGCCTTCGAAGTCCATCGGCGTGTCGAGGTGCTCGTCGGTGAGCATCGGCGTCGACGACCCGCCCGGCGTCCAGAACTTGAGCTGGTGGCCGGCCTGCATGCCGCCGGCCAGGTCGATGAGCTGCCGCAGCGTGACGCCGAGGCCGCACTCGAACTGGCCGGGGTTGTTGACCCGTCCGGAGATCGAGTAGATCTTCGGGCCGGGCGACTTCTCGGTGCCCATGCTGCGGAACCAGGCCGAGCCGCCGAGGACGATGTACGGGACGCTGGCGATCGTCTCGACGTTGTTGACCACCGTCGGCGACGCGTAGAGCCCGTGCGTCGCGGGGAACGGCGGCCGCAGCCGGGGCTGGCCGCGATACCCCTCCAGCGAGTCCAGCAGCGCCGTCTCCTCGCCGCAGATGTACGCGCCGGCGCCGCTGTGGACGACCAGGTCGAGGTCGAAGCCGCTGCCGAGGATGTTCTTGCCGAGGTACCCCTTGGCGTACGCCTGCTCGACCGCGGCGCGCAGGCGGCGGGCGGAGTGGACGGCCTCGCCGCGGATGTAGATCGCGGCGAAGTTGGCCCGGATGGCGTAGGAGGCGATGATGACGCCCTCGACCAGCGCGTGCGGGTCGGCCATCATCAGCGGCAGGTCCTTGCAGGTGCCCGGCTCGCCCTCGTCGGCGTTGACCACGAGGTAGTGCGGCTTGCCGTCGTTCTGCGGGATGAAGCCCCACTTCATGCCGGTGGGGAAGCCGGCGCCGCCGCGGCCGCGCAGGCCCGAGTCCTTGACCAGCTGGATCAGCTCGTCAGGGTGGGCCTTGAACGCCTTGCGCAGCGCGGTGTAGCCGTCGAGCCGCTCGTACACGTCGATCTTCCACGCGTCGGGCGAAAGCCAGCGCTTGGTCAGCACCGGCGTCAGCTTCGACAGCGACTCCTGGGAAGGCTGGTAGTCGAGGGTCACGCCTTCGCCTCCTTCACTGCGTCTTTCTGAGGCGTGGGACTGTCGCCGGCCGGCTTGGCGTCCGAGGCGGCCTTCGGCATGGTCTCGGCCGGCTTCGGTGCCTCTTCCGCCTTCTTGGCGATCGGCGTCTCCGGGTCGAAGCCCGGGACCGCGATGCCGAAGCGCTCGGCGAGCCGGTTGCCGGCGAGGGTCGGCTCGCCCGCGGGGCCGTCGGCGATGACGTCGTCGCCCCGGTCGTCGGCGAAGCCGGCCAGCTGGACCGCCATCTCCTTGAGCGTGCACAGGCGCGTGCCGCGGGTCGGCTGCGGGCGCTCGCCGTTCTGCAGCTGCTTGACCAGCGTGAGCGCGCTGTCCTCGGTGATCTGGTCGAAGAACTCGTAGTTGACCGTCATCACCGGCGCGTAGTCGCAGGCGGCCAGGCACTCGGCGTGCTCGAGCGTGATCTTGCCGTCGGCGGTCGTCTCGTCGTGGTCGACACCCAGGTGGTCGCGCAGCGCCTCGTACGCCTTGTCGCCGCCGAGGACGCCGCACATGGTGTTGGTGCAGACGCTGACCAGGTAGTCGCCGGTCGGCTTGCGCTTGTACATGGTGTAGAACGTCGCGACCGCGCCGACCTGCGCCTTGGTGATGCCCAGGGTCTCGGCGCAGAAGGCGATGCCCTCCGGCGAGACGTATCCCTGCTCCGACTGCACCAGGTGCAGCAGCGGCAGCAGCGCCGAGCGCGACCGGCCCTCGGGGTACCGCGCGATGATCTGCCGCGCGCGCTCGCGCGTGACCTCACTGAACGCCATTAACGATCACACCCACCCATGACGGGGTCGAGCGAGGCGCCGCCCACGATGACGTCGGCGAGCAGTCCGCCCTCGGCCATCGCCGGAATCGCCTGCAGGTTGACGAAGCTGGGCTCCCGGTAGTGCACCCGGTAAGGGCGGGTGCCGCCGTCGGAGACCGCGTGCACGCCGAGCTCGCCGCGGGGCGCCTCGATCGGCACGTACACCTGGCCGGCCGGCACCCGGAAGCCCTCGGTGACCAGCTTGAAGTGGTGGATCAGGGCCTCCATCGACTGGCCCATGATCTTCGCGACGTGGTCGAGGGAGTTGCCGAGACCGTCGCCGCCGATCGCCAGCTGCGCCGGCCACGCGATCTTCTTGTCGCCGATCATGATCGGGCCGGGCTCGAGCCGGTCCATGGCCTGCTGGATGATCCGCACCGACTGGCGCATTTCGTTGAGCCGGACCTTGTAACGGCCCCACGCGTCGCCGGTCGACTCGGTCGGGACCTCGAAGTCGTAGGTCTCGTAGCCCGCGTAGGGCTGCTGCTTGCGGATGTCCCAGCCGAGGCCCGCGGAGCGCAGCACCGGGCCGGTGATGCCCAGCGCCAGGCAGCCGGTCACGTCCAGCACGGCGACGCCCTGCGTGCGCTCTTTCCAGATCGTGTTGCCCGACAGCAGGTCCTCGTACATGTCGATGCGCTCGGGCATCCAGCCGAGGAACTCGCGGATCTTGGCGAGGGCCTCCTCGGGGACGTCCTGCGCGACGCCGCCCGGCCGCACGTAGGCCATGTTCATCCGCAGGCCGGAGACCATCTCGAAGATGTCGAGGATGTACTCCCGCTCGCGGAACCCGTAGATCATCATCGACAGCGCGCCGAGCTCCATGCCGGTCGTCGCCAGCCACACGAGGTGGGAGGCGACCCGGTTGAGCTCCATCATCAGCACGCGGATGGTCTTGGCGCGGGGCGTGATCTGGTCCTCGATGCCGAGGAGCTTCTCGACCGCCATGCAGTAGCCGGTCTCGTTGAAGATCGGCGCCAGGTAGTCCATGCGGGTGACGAACGTGGTGCCCTGCGTCCAGTTGCGGAACTCGAGGTTCTTCTCGATGCCGGTGTGCAGGTAGCCGATGACGGTCCGGGCCTCCGTGACCGTCTCGCCCTCCAGCTCCAGGACCAGCCGGAGCACGCCGTGGGTCGACGGGTGCTGCGGGCCCATGTTGACGACGATGCGCTCCTCGGCGCCCGCCTCGTTGACGACCGAGTCCCAGTCGCCGCCGGTGACGGTGAAGACCCGGCCTTCCGTGGTCTCCCGGGCGCTTGCGTAATCGGTGGTCACTGGTAACTCCTCCGCTGGTCCGGCGGTGGGATCTCGGCGCCCTTGTACTCGACCGGCACGCCGCCGAGCGGGTAGTCCTTCCGCTGCGGGAAGCCCTCCCAGTCGTCGGGCATGAGAATGCGGGTCAGGTTGGGGTGGCCGTCGAAGACGATGCCGAACATGTCGTAGGTCTCCCGCTCCTGCCAGTCGGCGGTCGGGTACACCTGGGTGACGCTCGGCAGGTGGGGGTCCTCGGCCGTGACCGCGGCCTCCAGCCGGACCCGGCGGCGGAACGTCATCGAGGTCAGGTGGTAGACGGCGTGCAGCCGCCGGCCGTCGGTGCCCAGGTAGTCGACGCCTGACACCGATGACAGCAGCTCGAAGCGCAGGGCCGGGTCGTCGCGCATGATCTGGGCGACCTCGGCGATGCGCTCGGGCACGATGTGCAGCGTCAGCTCGCCGCGGTCGACGACGATCCGCTCGATCGCGTCGTTGAAGCCCGGGTAGGCCTCCTCGAGCGCGTCGACGACCTCGTCGAAGTCCCCGCCGAACGGCCGCGGCGAGTCCAGCTCGACCTCGCGGCGCCGGCGCAGACCGCCGAAGCCGGAGGTGTCGCCCGTGCCGTGCACGCCGAACATGCCCCGGCCGGCGGTGCTGGACGGGGGGAACTGCGCCGGGGGGGGGGGGGGGGGGGGGGGGGGGGGGGCCGCCCGCACATCGCGCCGCCCGCCCGCGTAGCCCCCCGGTTCGGACGTGGACACCACTTAAAACCCGAC